>JAPPOR010001039.1 GCA_028817905.1 Myxococcales bacterium | reverse complement strand
TAGCCCGCATCCATCACCAAGGCACGTGATGACCGTGCAAGTGATCGGCTTCGCAAGGCTTTCGGTGAAGGAGGGAATACTAGCCCGTATTTTCGACTGAAACGAAAGCCTTGCGGAGTCGAGCAGTTGTACGAGGGCGCGTGATTTGATGATGGATGCGGGCTAGCTCCACGCCTACGTGCGCCTCACACGTCCACCACGGGAACGACCAGCTTCGAATGAAGCAGGTCGGCCGCAAGGCTGGAAGCGAGCTCATGCAATCCGCCTCCGGCGAAGCCCTCGACGCTTTCTACCAGCAATGCGATTCCCAGTACGCACGCCTTGCCATCCACGGACGCACGCAGCACCACTGGGTAGAAACGGTCAGCCAGGGCCCGGCTCGCTGCGATCGTTCGGTCAGCGAGCTCGGTCCCCTCACCCACGGTCATGGAGGCCGTCCCGACCTGCAGGTCCATTTCCATCTGCGCTCGCGCATACTCGGTCAGCGCGAGCTCGTCCTCGGCGGCACGGCTCGAGGCACACAACCGAAACCCACTCGGTGTCTGTAGGAACAACCAGCCGTCCAGGCCGCCCGCACTCAGCAGGAGCCCCAGCGCGTGCTCGCCCAGGGCGCCCGTGTCACCCAGTGTGGTCAACTTGGCAAGTTCCTCCTGCAGGGTCTCGGATATGTGCCTGGACCCTCCCCGGGACCGTGGCGAGCTGCGCTCACCTACGGCGCGCCCCTTGGTACTACCCGCGAGTTCCGCCTTCTGGGCGTCCTCCAGCAAGCTCTGGTAGCGCACGGCCAGCATCGACTTGTCCTGTACGCGGTACTCCCTGGCCACCACCTCGGCCGCTGCCAGAAAGTCCTCCACGTCCCCACACGCGATCGCCACCCGCGCCAGGTGCTCGTAGGACAGGCCCAGCAGCAGTCCCGCAATGCCGATGCTCCGCTGCTCTTCGATCACGGCGGCAACCCGCCTACCGGCTGCCTCAAACTCCCCCAACGCCGTCTGGGCCTGGGCGACCGCTAGCGAAAGCGCTCGGGCGAGCGCCCGACGATGCTCGCGCTCGCACTGGTCCAGGGCCGGCAACGCACGCTCCAGGGCCACTGTTGGCTCACCCCTCTCTATGAGCAGCTCCGCCTCTACCGCGATGGCCTCAAAAAGATCCGATGGCGGACACTCACAGTCGCCGAGCTCCCGACGTATGACCCTTGCCTCCACCAGGGCCTTTTCCGGCTCGCCACGCAGGCGATAGACGTGCATGTTGGCGAGCCGGATAAACGGCACCCAACCAGAAAACCGCCGGGCCAGGGGCCTGGCTCTCTCGCGCAGGGCCAGAACGCCGGCCAGGTCGCGCGCCAGAGCGTGTGCCGGCATCTCCTGGCGGAGCGTGGGAAGCATCGGAGCCGCGTTGTTCTGCAAGCCGATCAGCTCCGCCTGCCGGCGATGGGACTCGGCCGCCTGCCAATCACCCCGGTACAATGCGCCGATTTTCCTGACCAGCTCCCAGGTCACCCGCTGGTTCGGGTCCTGCGACGTGCGCTCTGGTGGCTCCACCATTGGAATGCCCAGGGTCGCCTCCAACAGGCCTATTCCAGCCTGGCCGGCCGCATCGTACTTGTCGATCGCCGGCACGTCCCGGCAGGCGCTGCGGTAGAGCGCACAAGCTGCTCGCGTGGAGCGCGCGTAGTCCTGGTAGGACCCCGAAATCGAAAATCCGACCCCCGATACCTGGTGTCTGAGCGCTTGCAGGAACGGATGGATGGCGGACAAGGGCGCCAGGAGCTCGTCGATGCCTTCGAGCGGCGTGCGGTCAAAGGTGCGGAGCGCCAAGGTCATGGCTGCCCCGGCGTGGGTGACGACCAACCCCAGCGCGTCGGTCGGAGCCACCAGACGTTGGGGCCCCGAGCTATGGAAACGCTCGGTCGCCCGACGGACCGCCTCGCGCGCGCGCGCCACCGGGTCGGCGATGCGCTCGAGCGACGCCCAATCGTCCACGCCGCTTGCGCGCCGCAACAGAAGCCCCCAGTCCGGGGGCATCTGCTGGGCATAGCTGGGATCGGCCCCACGGGCGACCATTCCCTGCAAGGTCACCCACACGGGAATCCGGTCCGAAAGCGGCCGACCACCGCGCTCGGCTTCGGTCAACGCAAGTGAGAGCGTCTTGGCGGTCAGTCGATCGCCGAGCGCGGCAGCTGCGCCTTCTCGGAAGGCAAAACGGCTCGCCGCATCCCGCAGGCGCGGCAGCAGGAGCTCCAGGCCCAAACCGCGCTGCTCGCCCTGCAGGCGATGGTAGGCCGAGACCGCCACCTGCGCCGAACGTGCCTCGTAGACGTCCGCCAGCGCGTCGTGCAAGGCGCACTGGGAGCCCGCTGTCAGCGCCTCGAGCACCAGGCGCTTGGCGTCACCATGGCACAGCGCGTAGCCGCTCGGGTCACCTGCCAGTAGGTGAGCCCGACGGAGCTCTTCAAGGCTCATCGATAGCGGCCGGTGCTGAGCCGGCATCAGCTCCGAGAGCTCGTCATGGCTCAGACGTCCCAGCACGGCCAGCGAAAGCAGCGCCGCGAGCCGGCGCGCATCGGGCCCGAGCCGCTCCAACGCGGCACCCAGTGCATCCTCGAGACCCGCTGGAAGCGCGCCCGCCTCGACATGCTCCGGCAACCGAAACGCTCCGTCCTCGTAACTGGCAAGCCCCCGATCCACCAGCGATTGCGCCAACAGCATGCATTCCCGAGGTCTCCCACCAGACAGCTCGCGGAGCGATCGGCTGACCGCCTGCAGGTTCGGCACATCGCCAAACACGCTGGCCAGCAACTGCTCAACCTCGGCGGGTGACAGGGGGCCAAGCCAGAGCTCGCGGGCGTGCTCCTGTAGCGCGGCCAGGGCGGGCGCCACGTGGGCAACGTCTCCTCCGCCGTCGGTCGCCACCGCGAACGCGACCCGGTGTTGCTCCGCCTCATGCGCCAGCATCGCCAGCAACGCGGCCGACTCAGCGTCCGCGCTCCCAAGATCATCGACCGAAAGCGCCACAGGCCGCTGCGCGGCGATCCCCCGCAGCCAGTCGCGCAGCGCCGGCAACAGCTCGCTCTGGGACAAGGAGGACCGGGTCAGGTCACGCAGTTCCAGCCGCCCCCCGTCGCCCAGCGAAAACAGCGACGACCGCAGCCCGGGTGCTTGAGCGACGACCGACTCGGAGATCTCCAACGCGCTCTGATGGACCTGGCGCGCCAGCGCAGCGGCCACGCCAAACGCCCCAAGCGCTGCGTCCGAGGCACTCGTGCGGGCCACGATCGCTCCCTCCACTTTGGCCTCAAGCACAAACACATCGGCCATCCGCGTGCGGCCGCTGCCAGGCGCCCCCGTGATCACGAAGCCCCCTCCCCGGCCTTTGCGAGCGGCGATCAAGAGCTTTCGCATGCGCGCCTGCTGCCCGCTCCGACCCACCAGGACGGGCGTGCTCAGGTACGCTTTGGCCGCTTCTAGCTCATCGTCCGGAGGCGAGCCGAGGAGCGGCAGTAGGCGCTGCATGGCCTCAGCCGCCGTACGGGGACGTGAGCCCGGCTCGATCCGCATCAACGCCGTAACAAATCGTTCCAGCCCCTCCGGCACGTCCGGCTGCAGACTACCTATGGCAACCGGCGATATTCGCCACAGGCGCGGCATGTCGGAGATGCGACGCCCCGGAAAGGCGACACATCCTGTGAGTGCGTAGTACAGGACGCACCCCAACGAAAACAGATCACTGCGGCCGTCCAAGCTCACGCCGTCGGCGTGCTCCGGCGCCATGTAAGGCGGCGTGCCCGCCACCGCTGGAGACGCCCCCATCGGGCACACTAGACCCAGGTCGATCAGCTTGGCCTTGCCGCCACGTGTCAGCCGGATGTTCCTCGGTGTCAAATCGCGATGCAGCAACCGACGAGAATGGAGCAGTGACAGCACCGAACACACTTCATAGGCCAGCATACATACCTGCTGCCACGGGAGCGGAGCCAAACCATGCAAGTCCCCACCGTCGAGTAGCTCCATCGTGTAGAACGGATCACTGCCCTGGTAGCCATAGTCATCGGCGCGCACCACGCGTGGATGAGCCAGCTCCTTGAGCGTGTGATACTCTCGCTCGAACAACTGAACCGCTGACGCGGAAAGCTCTCCGCCCTTGCGTGGCGACAGCTGCTTCAGGGCGTACTGACCGCCCGACACGGTGTCCTCGACGTGGTAGACGAAGCCCATTCCGCCGCGCCCGAGTCGGCTCAGCACCTGGTAGCGGTTCGCGATCATCGTGGGGTCCCCGTGGGACACGGCCTCGCTGATGGCCGAGCTCGACTTCCTTCGCGACACGCGTTCTCCGCTTCCATCCTGGCGGCGGTCCCAGCGCATGCGCACCGTCCCCAGGAACCATCAGGGTACACGAGCCACATGTGAGGCCGTCACCGGCTCAGGTAGGTGCCACCACAAGGCAAATCACCCGCGAGCCAACCGCCCTTGGGCGCCCCCCCAAAGGCTGATCACTCGCTCGGTTGCCCACCATTTGGCGATGCAAGCGACAGGTCGGAAGGCCGCGCAAAGCGCACCCGCACGCCCTGGTCCACCGGCGCGCAGGTCTCTTTCGTACACCCTTTGGCCTACAGCGAACGCGCGCCTCCCCGCACCGTCCACGGATCGGAGAGGCAGCCTGGCGGCACCCACCAGATCGCTTGAAGCCGGTTCCCACCTTTGTTAGGCCTGCCTGGGAACCGAAGCGCTTGGGGTCGAGCGACGAAGGGTAGCGGGTCATGAACCAACCATATCGGTACATCGAGGTGCACCCCCAAAACGGGGCGCTCGGTTGCGAGCTATTCGGCGTCAACCTGGCGGAGCCGGTGCGCGACGAGGTCATGGAGGAGATCCATCGTGCCTGGCTTGACCACCAAGTGCTGTTCTTCCGGGACCAGAACATCACCCCTGCCCAGCAGGTGGACTTTGCACGGCACTTCGGCGAGCTCGACACCTACCCATTCATCGAGCCCTTGCCCGATCAGCCCGAAGTGGTCCCGATCATCAAGGAACCGGACAACCGCTTCAACTTTGGCGGCGGCTGGCATTCGGACACCTCCTACATGCCAAAACCTCCGAAAGCGACCATGCTACGCGCGCTGGAGGTGCCCCGCCGGGGTGGCGACACCCTGTTTGCCAACCAGTATGCCGCCTACGAGGCGCTCTCACCCGGAATGAAAGACATGCTCGCCGGGCGGCGCGCGGTGTTTACCGCATCACAAGTGCACGGCTCCAGCGGCTACTATCGCAAGGCCGACCACCCGATGGACATGAAGAAGCCCCAGGACGCGGTCGAGCGACGCGTCGATCATCCCATCGTACGAACCCACCCGGAAACGGGCCGTCGGGCACTCTATGTAAGCGTGCCCCACGTGGAGCGCTTCCGGCAGATGTCGCGCGAAGAGAGCAGACCAGTGCTCGAATATCTATGCGGCCACGCCGTCAAGCCCGAGTTCACCTTTCGGTTTCATTGGCGTCCCCACTCGATCGCGCTGTGGGACAATCGCTGCGTGCAGCACTACGCACTGAACGACTATGCGGGACAACGACGAGTGATGCATCGCATCACCATCAAGGGCGACATGCCTCGTTGACGTGGATTGTTGAAGTGATTGTTGAAGTGATTGTTGAAGTGATTGTTGAAGTGAAGGCTGACACCAAGGTGCAAAAGGGATGAAGACAGTCTGCGCAATCCCCGGCGAAGATGCGGCGCCCGAAGCATTCCACCCGACCGTGGCACTGATCGAAAGCCTCGGTCTCGACCTGCGTTTCTGCTACCCGCCGGTCGGACAGGCTGGCTTGGAGGGATACGGCAAGGCATTTCCGCGTCAGGCGCGCGAGATGATAGATGCCTCGGACGCGACGTTCTTCGGTGCCACCAACGGACAGAGCGCCGCAGCACTCTTCTACCTGCGCTGGGGCAAGGCGACCTACGCCAACGTGCGACCGACGCGCTATCTGACGGGCTACAAGAGCCCCCTGGCCAGCCCTGAGGGACTCGATCTGGTGATCGTGCGCGAAAACCTGGAAGACGCCTACGTCTGCGTCGAGGGTGATCTCGAAGACGGGGTGGTCGCCAACCTGCGCAGCCGCACGGCGCGCAAACGCCTCGGCGAACTGGGAAAAGGACGCTACGCCGTCAAGGCGATCACGGACAAGGGCGCCGAGCAAGTCGCACGGCACGCCTGCGAGCTCGCGCGGCGACGAAAGTCACAGGGTCACCCTGGCAAACTGACCTGCGGCACCAAGCACAACATGCTGCCCCACGTCGATGGACTGTTCCGAGACGTCACGGCGCGCGTTGCGCAGGACTACCCGGATGTGACCTTCGAGAGCTTCATCGTCGACGACCTGGCCCACCGGCTGGTCGCACAGCCACAATCACTGGACGTCGTGCTCTTGCCCAACCTGTACGGCGACATCCTCTCGGATGCCGCAGCCGGCCTCGCGGGCGGTCTGGGTCTGGCCGCGAGCGGGTGCTATGGGAATCGCTACGCCTACTTCGAGTCCGCACATGGCAGCGCACCCGACATCGCAGGCCGCGGGATCATCAACCCGACCGCGACCATTCTCTCGGGCGTGATGATGCTCGAACATCTGGGCTTTTCGGAGGCGGCAGCCCGGCTGCACGCAGCGCTGGAAGCGACCTATGCCGCAGGCGAGGCCCTTACCCCCGACCAAGGCGGAAGCGCCAGCACGCAACAATTCTGCGACAAGGTCTCCACACACCTGTAGCCCAACGCTCATAGGGGCCATCCCTAGGGTGCTTGACATCAGATCGCTTCTTTTCGTCGCCAGCGTCTTGTGGGCTGCCGCAGGTGCGCCCTGGGCTCGGGCTCGGAACGGAAGCTGGCTTCGCCAACGAGCGCTTGCGTCGTAGTCCGAAAGTCGCGAGCTAGTGAGACTTCTCACGGGACTCGTGAACGATTGTTCACAGGATGGTCAGCTAGCATGGGCGTCCCGAGAGCGGCGCCTAACCGTACCGAATACCCGCCAAGAGTGGCGGCGATGGCCATGCAAGGAAGTAGGCGCAATGCTAGCTTGCCCGTGCACTCCTGCTCCACTCGCTTGGTGACTGCGGATGCGTCGGACCCTCCTGCCTTGTCAGGAGTCCGACCAACAGGCAGCCAATAGGCCAGCCGGGAGCCTATGCAAGGAGGACAGAAGAATGAAGGCATGTAGCTGGACGATCGTTGCCCTAGCCGCCGGCTGCTTGATGGGCGCTTGCCAGAGCGACGAGGAGATGACGGCGGAGTCGGCGACGGCAAGGCCAGAGGCCGAGGACAGCGCGCCCGAGACGCCCACGGGCGCCCAAAGCGAAGGGGAGTCCACGATGGATCCGGCAAACCCTCAGCCGGAAAGCTCATCCGCGAGTCCACCCGAACGCCCCCCCCGCATGGACGGTGCGGCGGTGGATGCTGCAGATCAGCCAACGGCCGGCGCGTCTGCCGGTGCCGAGCTGGACGGGGCGGAGCCTGCACAGCAAGCGCCGGGCATGGACGCGCCGTCGCAGCCCGGTGCCTCCGGCGAGCTTCCGGCGGCACCGTCGATGATGGACGTCGAGCCCGTCGTGACGGTGATCGCGGACGCGGACCTGCATACACCCACGGATCTTGAGTTCAACCCATACGTGGAGGACGAGCTATGGGTCATGAACTACGAGGACAGCTCGGCCACCATCGTGTCAGGGGCTGGCGGCGAAGCGCACACGATCGAGCACCGGAGGGACGTGGAGGGGCCCCGCCATTTCATGCCCAGCCCCACGGCCTTCGCATTCGGCGGGCGTGAGACGACGCTCAGTGACGCGGATGGCAAGATGGTAGAAGGGACGTTTGCGACCTGCCCAGGGGTCGACCGTCCGTTCATGGGACCTACGCTGTGGCCCTCCGACCTGCGCATCTTTGCGATTTCCAAGCCCGATCGAGAACCTCCCTTCAACGGACGCGACACCGGCCTCGAAGGGCCCGGTTCGCACCTAGACATGCTGCATCGGACCCCCGCGTGCACGGGGATCGCCTGGGAGGGTAGTGGCAACATCTACTGGTCGTACTCGGGATCGCAGAAGATGTTCGTGAAGTATGACTTCGCCGAAGACCATGGGATCGGAAACATCGACCATACGGACGGTTCGGTGTGGCGCTACCCGGTCGAGGGAGTCGGGTACCTGCCGAGCGTTCCGGGACACCTGACCTATGACCCGGCGGGCAAGCTGGTGTACATGGCGGATCCCGCCAACGGGCGGGTCGTGGTGTTCGATCCGGCGACCGCCGGGGACGAGCGCGACATGGGTCCGCGTCAGAATGTCGATTCGCTGGACATCGCAAAGGATATGGGCGGTGGCGAGCTGAAGGAACTCGTGCCCAGTTCCTACGGACTGGTGCTGCCCTCCGGACTCGAGATCCACAAGCAAGCGATCTATGTCAGTGACCACGAGACTAGCATCATCCACAAGTTCTCCCTGGACGGCTCACCGCTCGGCAAGGTGGAGCTATCCGATGAGGTCGAGCGCAGTGGGCTTGCGGGTCTGGCGTTTGGTCCCGACAACAAGCTCTACTTCGTAGACATGATCGGCGAGCGCGTCCTACGGCTCGACTCGGACTTCTAGCCCGGATGTGTCACGGACTCGCGAACGGATCGCGCAGGCAATCGGCTTCACAGGGCCTTCGGGGCTGGCTCCTGATGGCCTTGCTGCTCGCAGGCCGAGCCCACGCGCATCCCTCGGCGGCCGCGCCGCCGGTGTTCTACGAAGACGGCTGTTTGACCGTCATCGACAAGGAGGCCGGCCCGACCTGGCACCTGGAGTACCGAATACCCGTCGAAGATACCGAGTTCGGTGCCTACGACATTCGACTGCCCGACGGAAAATCTCATCAGTTCTTCGCCGTGGCCGGCAAGGTATTCATGGACGAGGATCAAAAGGGGGCCCACGTGGTGATTCCCTTCGACGACCGGGAGGGCAAGCGAAGGCTGATGCCTCTGTGGCTGTCTGCAGACGACATCGAGCGTTCCGCGGCGGCAGTGATACCCGCCGACAAGACCGAGTTCACGGTGGACCAGGTCGCCCCCGAGACCGTCCTGGGCCATGACCCGGCGGTCGCAGCTCGCCTTTACCCGTTTTCACCGGAAACACAGCGTGTACCCATCACGGCCGACCAGGCTTCCAAAGGTGTCAATTGGGCGCTGGGCGATGTACCCGCCGGCAGCTACCAGATCGTCGCCTACATCTTCAGTCCGCCCTTCAATGGTTGGGCGGTGAGGCCCGGCGTGGTCAAGGTGAGGTCTCGGCAGGCAGACCCACCCTCCGTGAGCCTGGACTCGGTAGCAGGCGTGATTTTGGGCGGCCAGGGTCGCCGAATCACCGGCTGCGCGCAGGGGCCAGCCGGCAGCACGCTCGAAGTCGCGGTTCGCGGCCTTTCGACCAGCACGAGCAGCTACGAAGTACTGGACGGGCCACACCGGATCGTAGGGGACCGCTTCGACATCTGCCTGCCAAATGGTGGCGTCGACGCTTCCGTGGGAGTCCGCGTGGAACTGCTCTCGCCGGATGGGCGCAGGTCAACCGTCCACAGCCAGCGCGAGGTCACGCTGCTGCAGCGGCCGTCTAGCTGCGAGCCAGGCACTGTCCTGTGCTGCCCCGGAGCGGCCGACGGACCGGCGGCCAGCACGGAAGAGGGCACCGGGAAGGCCGCAGAAGCGCGTCAGTCGTCAGACACGCAGCCGAGCAGGGACGCTGGCGCAGCCGACCTTTCGTCGAGCGACGCCGCCGTCGACAGCCCCACTGCAGACAGCAATGGCGGTGGTGGATGCCGGATCGCCGCCCATCGAAGCCCGGGTACATCGCAGGCCGCCCTGCTGGCACTGCTAATTGGGTGCTGGCTGACGCGATCCTGCCTGCGGCGCGGTCCCGGCTAGCCCGGGCTAGCCGGGATAACCAGCAACAACGAGCCGGCACCAATCATGTCCCAACGGGCATGGGATATCCGATCGGACCACTCGCGGCACAGCTCACCCAGCCACGGGGCCCAGACATTTCGCCAACCCGAGGCTGGCATGGAACATGCTTCGGTTGCCTCCGCAGGAGGAGATGAGCATGCCCG
>JAPPOR010000427.1 GCA_028817905.1 Myxococcales bacterium | reverse complement strand
GCGTGTGAAGTCGAAGAACAAGCGAGGCGATGCAGAGTTCATGAATCATCCGGGCTAGCGCTGGCAGCTCGGGCAGTAGTGGCTGCTGCGCTGGGCGACTGTGCGGTGGGCGATGGTGGCGCCGCATTGGCTGCAGGGCTCGCCGGCCCGCGCGTACACCATGCGTCCGAGTTGGTAGCTCCCGCGTTGCCCGTCGGGGTGTACATAGTCGCTGATACTCGAGCCTCCCGTTTCGATCGAGCGCTGCAGCACTGATCGCAGGGCCTGGGCCAGGGCCTCGTGCTCTGCGCGCGTGACACGCCCTGCGGCGCGACCGGGCCGAATGCGTGCAAGGAACAGGGCTTCGTCCGCGTAGATGTTGCCTACACCGGCAAGCACCGCCTGGTTCAGCAACAGGCCCTTCACGGCTCCCCGCCGGCCGCGTGCGGCGGCGCGCAAATGCTCTGCCGTGACCCCGAGCGCGTCCGGGCCTAGCTTATCGAGCCGCTCACAGGGTTGTCGCGGACCAAGCAGCTGCACCTTGCCGAACTTGCGGGGATCGCGGAAGTACACGTCGCCACCGTCCCCGGTCAGGCGAAACACCAAATGGGTATGCTTGTCGGGCGAGAAGCGTTGCTGCTGGGAGGGCTTCAGCGTGCCCCGGCCGGTCGTAGGCAGGAGTTCCACGCTCCCCTCCCCCGCAACGAATAGCTGGCCAGTCATCCCGAGATGCAGCAGCAACCGGCGGCCGTCGTCGAGCAACAGAACCAGGTACTTGCCCCTACGAACCAGGTCCACCGCCCGTCGGCCCTCAACCCCCCGTTTGAGGACATTTGGAGGCGTGACAAAGAAGTAGCTGTTCGCGCTCGTATCGAGCGCCGACACGGAACGACCGACGAGCGCGGGCCGAAGCTTCCGAAGGGTAATTTCTACTTCAGGCAGTTCAGGCATAGGCAAAACACCACACGCGCGCTCCAGAAGCCACCGTGGGTGGCCTGCAGGGAGCCTTTCGCCTCGGCCCCTGAGAGATCGTGCAAGTGATCGGCTTCGCAGAGGTTTCCGTGGGCCAGGAATACCAGACCAGGGCTCCGACCGAAGGGAAATGCGGATTCGAAAGCTGGCCGGATCCTTCCCGACCTCGGCATCGGATCACGCAGGATTTCGGCTTCCCACGGCTTTTCGGCGAGCGATCGAATACCGCCCGTATTGGCGAGCGCGCCGAACGCCGTGGACAGCCAAAGGAGAAGCGAGGCGGCGTCGAAGTCGTGAATGATCCGGGCTAGCGCTGGCCGTGTATCCTAGCGAGATGAACCGCGATGCGCGCGTGCCCGCCCCGGTCCGTGCCCTGGCCCGGGCGGTGGCCGTCTCGCTGACGATGGCGACCGCGGGCTGCGCAGGCGCGCCCAAGGGGTTTCACCTGGACGCGACGATGGCACCGCCTGAGGGACTGAGGCCGGAGCAGTACGCCCGGGCAGCGCGCCACTACGAAGAGCTTTGCGACGGGGGAAATGCCCGTGGCTGCGGCTATCTGGCCTTCATGTACGACAACGGCCACGGTGTGCCGCAGGACCTGGAGGACGCCCTGGAGCTTAGCGAAAATGCCTGCTCCGACGGCATCGCTTACGGTTGCGCCTATCTCGGCTACATGCTGCATCTGGGGCGCGGGTGTCGCGCCGAGCCGACCCGCGCGGCCGAACTGTTCGACCGCGCGTGTGACCTGGGCGATCCGAGCGGATGCCTGCTATTGGGCGTGATGTACCACGCCGGAACGGGCGTCCCGTACGACCCGCGACGGGCGGTATCACTGTTTCGTGCAGCCTGCGAAGGCAACGACTCGGCGGGCTGCGCCAGCCTGGGCTTCATGTATAGATACGGCCAGGGCGTCCCCACCGAGCCGCACACGGCCCAGGCTTTGTTCCGCCGCGCCTGCGATGCCGGCAACCGGATGGGTTGCCGTGAGTTGCGCGGAGGTCTGGAGTAGACCGTCCTTCCACGGAGCAGGAAGCATTTGGTCCAGGAGGTCACCTGCCGGTCACCTCTTCCGAGCACTTGCAG
>JAPPOR010000490.1 GCA_028817905.1 Myxococcales bacterium | reverse complement strand
TCTCGCGAGTAATTAGCGTTCGTGCCGATTACTCGCAATACCCAAGCTTGGGGACAAAAGGGAACACCCGCGGGCGCGGTGAAAGGCAACGCACCGTTGGGTGTTGGGACCCTGCGTATGGGAGCGTCGCCTATTCGGACTGGGCAGGCGCCACGAGGACGTTGCCCAGGCACATCTCGTCCGTGGTCCCATCCCCCCAAGCAACATTGCGTGGTGGCAGTTGAACGCCGTCCACGACGACCTGGTTGCCGGCTGTGTTATCGAAGTGACACTCCACGTAGAGGTCATCACCGGGGAACAAGGTGACCGGTTCCCGCAGGATGAACGTCTCCTGCCAAGCGAAGTCCCAGGCGGGGATATTCAGCAACTCCACGAAGTCTCCGCCAGCTCGCTCGATCCCGATGCGGCCGGAGCTGCCCAGGGCGTGCATGTGCAGATCCACCCAGAAGATCTCATAGGTCTCAAGCGCGTTCAGACCCACCCCACGGCCGGTATAGGAATGGACCACGTCAGGCTCGCCCGCCGGGATGGTCATGGCTCCGGTGAACCAGGTCCAGTCCATGATCAGATGCACGTCGCCGACCCGGTCGACCTCGTCCTCCACGGTGAAGTTGATCCGGCTCTTGTCACTGCCTGTGCCATTCAGCGTGTTGTAGTGAACCTGCAGCACCATCTTGGAGCCCGGCTCCACGGAAAAGCCCAGCTCTCCGGGAATCTCATCTGCGTGCCCCCCCGGCTCGTAAGAGGTCAGCCACGAGGCAGGGCCGGGGCTTCCGCCGAAGCACTGGTACCCGGGGCCCCAATCCCATGCGTCCCGGTCAAGCACGCTCGGTACGTTCGCTGGCTCGACATAGTAGACGATCGCATGATGGACCAGCTTGCGATCACCGGGCAGGACTTCGAGTGCCGTCACATACTTCGTGCTCTCGTACGGCCAGTCGAGCACAAAGCAGCGGTAATCGTCGGGATCCACTTGGGGTGTGTAGGCCTCGGCCATTTCGAGGCTCACGTCGACCCGATCCAACGTGAGCTTGCCTTCGACGGGCAAGGGTGACGGTTCGTTCTGGGGGTCTCCTTCGAGCGCCCCTCCGTCGATCCAGTCGATCAGCGTCGTCTTCTGCTCCTCGGTCAGGCGCCGGTCACCCACATACTTGCCGCGCGGGTCACTGGGCAGCCACGGTGGCATGATTTCGGCCTCCACGTCGTACTTGATGAGGCCTGCCAGCGGCTCCACCTCCTCGTACGTCGTCAAGGACATGGGAGCAATGCCCTCATCGAAATGGCAGATGCCGCACTTGGCGTCGATGATCGGTTTGGCGTGCGCGTAGTACGTGAGCGCATCCGCGTCGGCCGTGACTGCGTCCGATGACTCGGCCTTTTCGCCCTCTTTGGTTTCAGGCTCGTCGCCTTCCGACGCCTCGGTGCTGTCGTCTTCCGCATCCTCAGTGTCTTCGTCCTCGGCGTCTTCGTCCTCAGTGTCTTCGTCCTCGGCGTCTTCGTCCTCGGCGTCTTCGTCCTCGGCGTCTTCGTCCTTGGCGTCTTCGTCCTTGGCGTCCTCGTCCTCGGCGTCTTCGTCCTCGGCGTCTTCGTCCTCGGCGTCGCGCGACGGCTGTTCTGACTCGCCGCCATCATTCGGCGCCGACGCGTCGCGTTCGCCTTCGTCCGGCTCCTCCGCGGTGCCTTCGGACGCATCTCGTGCGCCGGCATCACCACCGGTGGCGGCCGACGTGGCATTGCCATCATCGTCCTGCTCACACCCCCCCGAAAACAACACTACTACCAGAAGCACTCCCGATATTCTCATGACTCGCCTCATCTGCGGACCGCAGGGTGACGCACAAAGCCTACGATGGCCACGAACTTGAATGCGAGCGCTAGGTATAAGACCCGTTCTTGCTGGCGGACTAACCCATGTTGCCATCGGCCCTTCCACAACGGCCTGTTATTAGGGCCGTGTTCACATGCGTCCATGCCTGGCTGGTGAGAGGATCGTTCGGTGGTCAGTACGCGGCAACACGTTGCCCTCCGTGATATCCAGCCACGATGGCCGGTTAGGAGCTGTGCAGACGTCAAGCCCGTCCGGGGGAACTATGCAATCATCGGACACCAAAGGTTGCGGAGCGTCCGCTTGGTTCGGGCCACCCGCCGGTCCGCTTGGGCGTCGCATCCGAACGCCACCCACGCGCACGAGGCGAATGTCGCTGGCCGGCTGTGCGTTGCTTGCAGCGTTGGCGGTGTTGGTGGCTGTCGCCGACCACGTACAGGCTCGACCGCCGGCGGTGCCGGAAGCTGCAAGCGCGAAAGGTGCGGGCGCGCCGGAGCCAGCGCGCAGCTGGTATGGCTGGCAGATCCTCATCGCCGACACCGTCGCGTTGGCTGCAGGAGGGATCGGCATTGCGGTCAGCGAAGCTGACGACCGGTCGGAAGCCCTCGTATGGGGCTTCGTCGCCTATTCACTGGCGAGCCCCGCGATCCACCTTGCACACGACCGTGCCCGGATGGGGCTTGCGAGCCTCGTCATGCATGTGCTTTCGCCACTGGTCGCCGCCGGGGTTGTGGCCCTCGAAAGTCACGGGCGCGCGCATCGCAGCCCGGTTTTCCCCGTAACCATGATCAGCCTGGGCTTTGCCTTGCCGACGGTCGTCGACGCGGCATGGTTTGCTTGGGAACCCAGTCAGGAACCCATGCAGGAACCCAGTCAGGAACCCAGTCAGGAACCCAGGCAGGAACCCCCACGGCTGTCGATTGCGATTGTGGGCGATCCCGGCGCGGGGCATATGGGGCTCAGTCTCTATGGATGGCTGTAGCTACGGCGCAGGTGCACGCTGGCGAAGCCAGCTACCACCCCGAGCCCGAGCATCGACCCAAGCCCGAGGCTCTAATGTGATCACCGATGTGCTACGATGCTTGAACAGCGATCTCGTTTGCAGACGAGTCAAGTTTGGGCCACTCACCATTCTCTGCCGGCGTTGTATCAAGGATTCCAGGTCACACCTCCGGCGCTCCGGGCAGTGATGGGCGGCCAGACTCGCCTCACTCAGACGCGTCGCGAGGTGAACATTGGAATCCGCAAGGTTCCGGATCAGACTCCGTGTCCAACCTTCCTTCCCATAGAAGCTACGGGAGCGGCCGTTGGGCACGGCTTCACCCCTGGCTGATACTGGTCGTCGCACTGGGTGGGCTGCCGGTGCCGAGCGCGCAGGCCTGCTCGTTTCCCGCGATGCCCCTGCAGGGTGAAGGCGTCCCGGGCCAGCCGCTGTTCGATACCGAGGGGGAGGCCCGCGATCTCGCGGTGCCACACAACCCGGCCTTCTTTTCCAGGGCTGCCCGCCCTCTCAGGGTGACCGTGGACGGGGCGCCGGTCGAGTTGACACCGTTGGGGCCCGAGCCGGCTCCCGGAGACCTGGGCATGGTCACCGTGACGCGTTCACTCCCCTCTGGCGCAGTCGTGCGGGTGGACGATAGGGAGTTCATCGTGGGCGGTGGGGTCGACATGCAGGCGCCGGAACCGCCTTCTGTGACCACGGCAGTCCTGAGCGTGCACGAGGGTGAGGGCACCTGTTCGGGTGACAGCTGTGGCAACTACGCGCGGCTCTCGTTGGAGCTTTCTGCGCCCACAGACGACCTCACGTCGGCAGACAGCTTGGCCTACGCCGTCTACCTGGGTCGCTCCCCGGGGGCGGCACGCAAGGTGCACCGCGCGGCCGCGTTCGTGCTGTTGGAGGGCGGTGCGACATCTGCGTTCGTGGACTTTCGCTGGGGAGAAGCCGATGTGTACGGCGCGATCACCGCGATCGATCGAGCTGGGAACGAGAGCGAACGTACCGACCTGGGCATCGTGTACCGCGCGCCAAGCGGCTGCGCCATCGGTGCTGGTTCCCGACCGCTGTCCAACCTGGCGTACGTTGTCGCTGCCCTGTGGGCGGTGGCGCGCGCTGGCCGGTCGCGGCGCACGGCCGCCGGAAGCGCGAACACGGTGGCGACCGCGGGAAGAGGAAGAGGCGGCAGGCCTTGAAGGGCTGTCGGTCTGCTGTCCACCCATGTAGGCGTAGCTGCCACGATCGCGTCCCGCCACCGTCTTGCTCCCGAGTGCTCGCTCCGTGGGTCGCGCGGGGCGAGCACGTTCTCGTGCTAACCTTTGAACGTGGCAACGTCGTGGTGGCATCGGTTCGCCTGGCCCGTGTTCCTCGGGTACGTTGCGGCGGTCTTCGGCGCGCTTCCCTTCGCCCGCGACCTGGTGCTTGCCCTTCGCAGCACCAACCTCCTTGCGGGCAGTGTGACGGCCGTCTATGCAGCAAGCGTAGCGGTCGTCGTCTACCACGTGGTCTTCGATCTGCGGGCCTCCGATTGGTTGGCTTTTGCGGTGGTTGCACTTCTTATCGGAGTGATCGCGGCACTGCTGTTGGGGCTTTCGATCCCCGAAGAACGGGTGCACTTTCTGCAGTATGCGGTGATGGCCTTGCTCGCGCGCAACGCCCTTTCGTCGCGACGACCCGGTCAGGTGGGCGCAGCCCGCGCCCTGCTGGGTGCGGTTGTGCTGACGTCAGCGCTGGGTGTGGCCGACGAGGGAGTACAGTGGTTGCTACCCCAACGGGTCTTTGACCTGCGTGACATCTGGCTCAACGTAGGGGCCGTCGTGGTGGGCCTGGCACTCGACGAAGCGTTGCACGATCGGACGGGATTGCGTGCCCGCCTACTGGTCCCGACGGCGACCGGAGGCGACCCTTGAACCGCGTGCTGGTCCTCGAGGACGAGCTCGCGGTGGCCGACGTGATCGAGCTTGCTTTGCGGAAGGCCGGGTTCGAGCCACTCATTGTGGGTGGGGTGCAGGCAGCGCGAGAGCACCTGCATCCGCGGGCGTTCGTTGCGCTGATCCTGGACTTGGGGCTCCCCGATGGCGACGGCATGTCGCTGTGTCGCTGGCTGCGCGGCCATGCGGATCCGGCCCTCAATGCATTGCCGGTGGTGATCGTCTCCTGCCGCGACGAGGAGTCGGACCGGGTGCTCGGGTTGGAGTTGGGGGCAGACGACTACCTGGTCAAGCCGTTTTCGCCACGGGAGCTGGTGGCTCGGGTCGCCAGCGTGCTGCGTCGTGTGGACAACCGCTTCCGCCAGGAGGTTCCGGAGATCACCATTGGGCCATTGCGTTTGAGCCGGGTCTCGTTCACCGGCTGGGTCCATGGGTCCGTGGTTCCGCTGACGAAGACCGAGTTCGAGCTCCTTTGGGTTCTGGCAGGATCTCCCCAACGGGTGTTCACCAGGCAGCTACTCGTGGAGCGCGCCTATGGGGGCGCGACCGTGTCCGATCGCACGGTCGACTCACACGTCAAGGGCATTCGTCACAAGTGCACCTCCCCGACGAAGGGCTGGGACCCGATCGAGACCGTGTACGGGGTAGGATATCGGGTTCGGTCAGGATGAAGCGCCGAGGCAGCGGCATCAGCCGGCGTTTGATGGTGGCGTTCTTTGCGGTGACCATCGTGCCGATGGTCGGATGGTCCGTCGTCGTAGACCTGTCGGAACATTTGCTCGACCTGCGATCTGCCGGAAACCTCGAGCAAGCCGCGCAACGCGCCGAGCAGGCCGTCGCCGCTGCCCATGTGCGCTTGCACGTTGTGCTCTCATTGAGCCTGGTGACATTTGCGGGGGCGCTCGTCTACCTTCGGCGCGCCCTGGTCACGCCCATGCAGTCGCTGGCGCGGCGCGCGCGAAGTGCGTCCGAGCACTGGGAAACGCCGGCCGAAGGGGAGCGTGGAGATGAGATCGGTGACCTTGCACGGGCGTTGGATCAGAGCATTCAACGGCTCCAGCGGCGTGCCCAGGAGGCCAACTGGTTTGCGGCCGACCTGAGCCACGAACTGCGGACGCCGCTGTCCGCGATCAAGGGTGCGGCGGAGCTACTTACCGAGCAGTCCCTGTCCCAGGGCGAGGCTCGGCGCCTGACAGCAAACATCGCGCGCGAGTCCCTGAGGTTGGAGCGGATGGTCGCCGGAATCCTCGAACTCGAGCGTGGCCCCGCCACCCGGTCGGGGCCCGAAACGGCGAGCGATCCATGCTCCAGCGTCGTGCATGTCGTAGATGCCCTTTCGCCCCTGTGGCAGCGCAAGGGCCTTCGGCTCGTTACCCAGCTTCCCCCCGAGCCGCTATCGACGCCGGTGGGCGACGATCGACATGAGCGCGTGCTCTTCGCGCTGCTAGAAAACGCCATCAAGTTTTCCCCGCCCGACGAGACCATCGAGATCACCGTTTCGCCGGGCCCCCCGCACCACACCATCACCGTGGTCGATCGTGGGCCGGGCGTTCCGGAAGACCAGAGAGACGCGGTGTTCGAGCGTTACACGCGGGCTTGTCGAGAACATGGCGCCCGCGGCACCGGTCTGGGCCTGGCGATCGCCAGAGCACTGGTGACAGGTTGGGGCGGCGAGCTTGGGCTCGAGCAGCTCCCCGCCGGTGAGGGTTGCTCGGGGCAGCGAGGCGCACGTTTTCGCTACACCCTACCGTCGCTATCGCCAGACTCATGTGAGCAGCGTCCACAGGTGCTCGATCAGGCTGCCACCCAGGGCGCGCAGCAGCACAAACTCCTCGCTCTCCCCACCGACGAACGGACGCAGGTTCCAGGCCAGCTGGCTTCCGACAAGCCCGAATAGCACGCCGTAGGAGGTCAGGATCCAGTGGCGGACCTTGCGTTGCTCCGTGGAGGTGGCGGCGCGGAATCCCCGCAAGAGGAAGCTGATGCCGAGGGAGCCTCCCATCGCGCCGACCGCCGTTACCAGGAGCTTGGCAGCGACGTAGCTGCGCGCGCTGGCCAGAATTACGGCCAGGGGCAGGGAGACCACCGCCCAGCTAAGCCCGGTGATGGCGAGTGCCCTGGCCTGCAGCGCCGCGGCGGCGGCCAGGTTGAGTGGCCTGGGCGAAAACGCGTACTGAACGACGAAGAACGCAGGAAAGCAGAGCAGCGCCGTGGCGAAAAGCAGGACGGGAACTTTGACCATCGAGCTTAGCATTTGCAGAGCCAAGCCCCCGTGTAACGCGGCAGCGACGCCATACACCGCCGAGCCAGCAAGCCCAACCGCAGCAAGCTGCTGCCAATGCGTGTTTGGTGGCGAGGTCTTTGCATTGGGCTCCGGCTCCCGAAATTCCTCCAGAAGTCGGATCAGACCTCCTGCCTGTAGCCTTGATTCGTCGTGCATTCGTCTCTCCCCCGTATGGAATGGGCGGCTCGGACGAGCCACAAGAGACGTAGCCAAGGAAAGTGCAGAACCTGTGCAGGACCAGTCCAGATCCCGGTGAGACCGACCGGCCGACTCGGGCTAGCTAGCAAGCGGTCGTGGGGTCCAGCGGTCGCACCCCGACGGTCGTCGCCAACGTTTGGGGCGCCTGGTGGTGGGGTGTCTGCTTGGGACCGGGCCCCCATGCGTCCCCAAAAGGCTACGCGGAACCTTGGTGGCCTCGGCGGCCCACGGGCGTGGGGCGCCGGGCTGGCAGACAGGCCTTTTGTCGTCGTCTAGACTAGCGCCATGCGAGAGGTCTCGTGTCGCGCGTTGGGCGGCTACAAGGACTACGCCATGCGACGGGGGGCGGACTGGAGGGAGCTCGTTTCCGGTCTGCGTGTGTCGCCCGAGCACCTCGAGAACCTGCGCGAGTGGTTCGATTGGGAGGACTTCGCCGAGATCCTGCACCGCATGAAGCAGGTGTTGGGGCCGGACGCCTGCTATGAGGCCGGCGTCAGCGGTGTGAACACGGAGCTCACTGCTCCCCTGCGCAGAGTCGCCCGCGCGACCGTTGACCTGCAGTCCCTCTATCGCTTTGGTGTGGTGTGGCTTACCCCTCTGCTGATTCGCCATATGCGCTGTCAACTCGAGGTCATCGATCGTCGGCATTTGCGTATGCGCATGGCCCTGCCGCATCATTTTTGTGAGAATCCTGGCTTTTTCGAGGCAACCCAGGGGGCTGCCGAGGCGCTGCCCTCCATGCTGGGCTTTCCGCCCGCGCAAGTTACTCCGGACATCAGCCCGCGGGTGGGCGTGTATCACGTGTGGCTGCCGGTGCAGCACCACGGCCTGCTGGGCAGAGCACGCATGTTGGTGGGTGGACCGGTCATCGACGAACTGGAGCGGCAGGGCCAGGTCGTGGGCGAAATTGACCGGGAACGCTCGCAGGTCGAACGCACCCTGCGTGAGCGCGACCGGATGCTTTCGAACCTGCTCGAGAACCTGTCAGGCCTGGTGTATCGCTGTCGCCCCGGCGACCTGCACTTTGAGTACGCGAGCCCGCAGAGTGAGGCGTTGGTCGGTTGGACGCCCCAGGAGCTGGTTGAAGGGGGCAGGACGCTGCTGTCTCTCGTGCACGATGATGACCGGGAGCGTGTCAAGGGGGAACTCGAGAGCGCGCTGTCCGAGCGGCAACCCTGTACGACTGAATACAGGTTGATGCGGCATGACGGCAGCTCGCGGTGGGTGCTCGACGTGGCACGCGGCGTCCATGAGGCGGGCCGCTTGGTTGCGGTAGAAGGCTTTGTGACCGACGTCACCGCCCAAAAGAGGCTGGAGGAAGAGCTCGACCGGGCTTCCCGTGTGGAGAGCGTTGGGCGTCTGGCTGGCGGTGTGGCCCACGACTTCAACAACATGTTGACAGTGATCGTGAGCTTGGTGGAGTTGTCGCAGGGCGAGTTGCCCCCCGATCATTCGGTGCGTGAGAACCTGGAACAGATCGGCTCCGCAGCGGAACGGGCCGCTGGCATGACGCGACAGCTGCTGGCCTTCGCGCGCCGGCAGCCGATCGCTCCGAGGCTGGTTGACCTCGATACGCTGGTGCTCGACATGGACAAGTTGCTCCAGCGAACCCTGATGGAGGATGTGACCCTTCGTTATGTGCATGGAACCGACCTGTGGAGCGTTCGGATAGACCCGGGGCAGTTCGAGCAAGTGCTCCTCAACCTGGCCATCAATGCGCGCGACGCGATGCCCGAGGGTGGCGAGCTCACGATCGAAACGGGCAACATCGTGTTGGAACAGCCCACGTCGCGCCTGCCGGGCATGCCCCCCGGAAGCTACGTGCTCCTGCGGGCCCGCGACACCGGAGTGGGTATGGATGGCGAAACCCGCCGCCGAATCTTCGAGCCTTTCTTCACGACCAAGGAGATCGGGAAGGGCACGGGTCTGGGGCTTGCGAGCACCCACGGCATCGTGAGCCAGGCTGGCGGATACATCTACGTGAACACGGCGCCGGGCCGTGGAACCGAGTTCAGCATCTATCTGCCGCGTGTTGAAGGCAAGGCGATCCCCGTTCGCAAGGCGTCACCGATGCCGGGAGTCGGGCATGGCGAGAAGATCCTGCTGGTCGAAGACCACGAGGCCCTCAACGAGCTGTTCTTTCGGGCGCTGGTCGAGCAGGGTTACGTGGTCGAGCGTGCTCACTCGGGGGGTGAGGCGCTCGAAATGCTGGACGCAAGCGGTGTCGATCTACTCGTCACGGACGTGGTCATGCCAGGGACAGGTGGCATCGCGCTCGCCGATGCTGCCAGGGCCCGGTTTCCCCTCTTGCCCGTGCTGTTCATGTCAGGATACAGCGAGAGCGGCCCTCCAAGCGGGAGGGGCCTAGACATCGCCACTGGCTTCCTTGCCAAGCCGTTTACGCCCACAACCTTGGCGGCCGAGGTCCGCGTGCTGCTCGATCAGTCATCCTCCCATACACCAAGGGTCACCCGCGATTCCGACCATGGTCCCGGCTGGGGCTACAATTGAGTTGTGGCCCCCGGCCTACTTCTGGTCAGGTAAGCCTCGGAACCCGCCCGGAACGATGGTCACCTGCGAACGATCGTGGGGTGGATGTTGTCCGGGCAGGCCGGTTACCACGACCAGGTCCTTCAGGCCGTCTCCATTCACATCTCCTCCGGCGCTGACGGTGAAACCGATGCGCCCGGGCGATTCCCCTTCTCCTGCTGCGCTTGTGTCGTCCCATCGCAGTAGCGTGGGAACGTTGGCAACCCTGATCTCATCGGAGTCGCGCGCCTGGTCACCGGGGATCACGCGCAGCACGCTCGGCGCCGCCTGACCCGCCCCGGCCGTGATGACCAGGTCCGGGGTCCCATCCCCGTCAAAGTCCGTTACTGCCATACCAC
>JAPPOR010000897.1 GCA_028817905.1 Myxococcales bacterium | reverse complement strand
GTCGGGGGAGGGGAGGGTGGTGGTGGCTGGGTGTTGGGCTGGCCACAGGCCGTATGCGGCAGCGTGGCGAGGAAGAACACGGTTGAGCACGTCAGGACTGGGCTTGGCTTCGGCATCGAGGGGGGCATCCGTGGGGCACAGCGTTCGCCTGGGCAAGCGCCGCGCCGCGGGGGAACATACCCGCAGTGGGATCTCCGAATCAATGGACGCCGCAGGGTAGGGCCTGTCGCTTGTCCGCCGGGTGCCTCGCGCGCCGAGCGCCCGCTCGCACAGCGCGTGGACGACCGTCGCGAGCACGGCGGACAGCAGCACCCAGGCGACGACCCAGGTGCCATGGACCCAGGAGGCTGCGCGCGCGAAGCCGCCGTTGACCAGCGGCGCACCTACGGTGACCGCAAGGTAGCACCCGGCGGGCACGACAAGTACTCGCGGGAGGCTCATGGGCACCGGGACTCCATTGAAGGGAAGGCGGCTAGCCGATCAGCGAGCGTGTACAGCAGACAGGTGGCGCCGAAGTAGACCATTACTCCAAGGCCCCGATGCGCCGAGGCGTGGAGGTGATTCGCGAGCACCACGTCGCGGAGCGCCAGATCCGCAAGGATGCGGATGGCGTTGACCACAGGAGCCGTGATGAGGGCCATAGCGACCGCCGCGAGCGCCCAGCCCACCTTGCCGGCCAAGCTGCCGAAGTGTCCAAGAAAGCCGACCGACAGGGTCGCCGTAGCCGCGATCACGAAGTTGATGCCTGCGCAGGCGGGCACGATCGCGGTCGCGTGGGCAACGCTGACGAAGCCGACGCCGGCTTCGAAGCGCCACGCTGTGGCCGTCGCCAGCTCCACGACCCGTGCGGTCGGCGACAGGATGAACAAGAGCTCGGCCGCCGAGGCGCCTGAATAGAAGCGCTTGAGCGCATAGGCTGCGCACGCAAGCGCAAGCAGCACAAGCCCGTCCGCAGCGTGCCTGGCAGCGCGGGTCATCGCGCCTCCAGGCTGCGGTACCTCCGAACGAGCCGCACGCACAGCAACGCCGCAAGCATGAGCAGAGTCCACAGCTCCGGCTCGGGCGCCCCGTAGATTGGCTCGCCCGCGGCCGCATTGGATACCCCCAGGGGCAGCGGCAATGGTTGGTCGACTTCCTGGGCATCCCCGCCCGGGGCGCGCACGAGGTGGGCGACTGCAACAAACGACGTGTACTCCGTCAACAGGCCATAGCGAAGACCCAGTTCGGTCACAAGCTCTCGTTCCTCGCTGGTGGGGTGGCCAAAGCTGAAGTCGGACACTGCAGCGATCCGTGTACGCGCCCACAAGTGAGTAAGCGCCCCATTGTCGGGTTCCGGACGCACCTTGGCAACGTCGACGGTTTGTTCGTAGCGGCCGGCACCTGAGGTCCCGGTGACCACCAGCGCCCCCTTGGCCGGGCCGCGCCACTTGCCGTGGACCACGATCGGCCGCTCGGCCATCAGATCGGGCACCGCGGGTGGCTGCACGTCGTAAACGTCGAAGCCTTCAGGCGCTACCCGGATATCGGTCAACACCGGCCCATCGATGTACTCGCGGAAACGGGTCGCGACCGCCGTCGCTTCGCTGGCGTCGGTGATCACGTAGGCATCGCCCAGCCCCGCCTTGGCGAGCCCCTCGATCAGGTAGCGGTTGACGCTCGACCCAATGCCGAACGCAAACACGTTTGCGTATCCGAGGTGCGATCGCACCCAGCTGAACGTATCGCGTTCGGCCGAGATGTAGCCGTCCGTGACGACCACGAAGCTGCGAGCGGTTCCAGGGGCGGAGGGCATGGACAGCGCGGACTTGAGCGCCGACAGCAGTTCGGTGCCTCCCCCGCCATTCTGCTCGTCGATGACGTACAGGGCGCGTTCCACATTCGCGGGGGTGGCGGGGCGTGCGCTCGGCCACAGCACGCGCGAGTCGCCCGAGAACAACAGCACGTTGAAGCTGTCCTGCTCTCGCAGATTGCGCGCCAGATCGCGCAACAGCCCCTTGGCCACGTCGAGTGGAAAGCCGTGCATGCTACCCGAGACATCCAGGACGAACACATACTCGCGGGGCGGCATCACCTCCGGTCGGGGACTTGCCGGGGGTTGCACTGTCAGCAGAAAGAAGTTCTCGCGCTCGCCTTCGTAGAGCACCAGCCCCGACTCCACCTCGGCGCCCGCGAGTCGATAGCGCAGAACGAAGTCGCGGTCGCCGCCGTCGCGCTCGTCCGGGTCCAGCGCCAGGGTGACCAGATCCAGGTCCTTTTGGTCGGTCACGACCCGGTGGCTGGGAACCGAAAGCGCTTGCACGGGAACGCCCGTCTCCAGCCGCCCTTCGAGCTCGAACACATAGGCAGCAGCTTCGCGTTCATCGGTGTACGGGGCATTTTCCCAGCGCTGCTGCGGGGCTTCCGTGTCGCCGTCCGCGTAGCGCGGGCCGACCACCGTCGGGTACACAAACTCGTACTCGCCGGCAGTCGGTACGAGCATCTCGGTATAGCGGAGCTCTACGTCGATCCGGTCGCCGGGTACCACGTTCGAAACCCGCATCGAGAACACGTTGGGTCGCTGCTGCTCGAGCAGTGACGCTGTCTTGCCAGCCCGCCTGGCGGCCTCGTAGTTGGCTCGGGCGGCCTGCCGCTCCCTGATCTCAGCTTCGATGATGCGGTTGCCTACGGTCATGCGCATGCCGTGCACCGCGGCTCGGGTCGACGCCGGAAACACGTACCGGGCGCTGATCGGACGCGTTCCCTCGTTCTTGTACGTCTGTTTGACAGTGACTTCTGCGATCACACCGCTGATCGCAAAGCGCACCGAGGTGCGCTCGAGGGGCATCCGATCGATCGCTGGGTCGCCTTGCTCGAGCACAAAGTGGGGGGACAGGCTGCGCGTTGCGCCGCCATCCACAGCAGACGCGCGCGCGCTCCCGATGGAAGTGAAGACACCGACCAGGCCGAGCGCCCAGGCCGCCACACAAAGACCTCTGGGGTTTCCGTTCATCATGTCCGGGCCTTCAGCAGGGCCCATGCCAGGCCATCCAACGAACCGTAATGACTTCAGTTACCCGAATGGCCGGCCGCACCGCGATGTGATTGCCGGCACAGCGATCTACATTTCGTGGCGTTGCGTACCCATGACCGATGTTGCGATTGCGAGAGTCGAATGGGGGTGACGTCCACTTACCCAATGGACGGCGCGACCCACCGCTCGGGGGCGTTCTGGACGGCCACTTTGCGGGGGGATGGCTACTCGCCTTCGACCGACGCCCTGGAGGTGCAGCCCTCTGCCAGCGCCGCGATCACGCCACAGTAGGTGGAGAGAACGAGCTCGAGTCCCCCGTCCCTAGACTGTAGACGTTTCTGGCCCCGTATACGCTGGACGCCGCCACAGCACTTCGATCAGCCTTGTACGGTGCCGCCCGTTCGACGGAAACGGGAGAAACCCAAGCGCGTCCCCCTTGCATCTCACACAGCAACCCGGAACAAAACTCCGGGTTGCCGTCCCATGAGAAGCAGGTCGCTGTTGCTGGCTCAGTCGCAGACGCCGCAGTTCTCTGTGTCCCAACGGTCGGTGCGGAGGATGGACACTAGCAAGCTCTGCTTGCGTCTCACGTCCGGCGAGCTATACCCACGCGGCCATGCTTACGCTACGCGCGCTGAGACCCAGCGATCGGGACGCCTTCCTGGCAGCCGTAGAGGCGTTTCGGCGGTCCGATCCCGACTGGGAGTTCGCCTTTCACTTCGATCCTCGGGCGGACTTTGACGCCTACGTGAGCATGCTGGCGGCGTGGCGGCTCGGTCGTCAGCTGCCGCTGCCCTTCGTGCCGAACAGCTATCTTGTGGGGGTGGTCGGAGATCGGATCGTCGGGCGCCTGTCGCTGCGCCACGAGCTCAACGATTTTCTGCGTCAGGTGGGCGGCCATATCGGCTACGGCGTGGTGGCCTCGGAGCGCCGCAAGGGGTATGCAACGAGGATGTTGGAGCTGGCGCTGCCCATGGCCCGCCGCGTGGGGCTGTCGCGGGTGCTCGTGACCTGCGACGACGACAACCTGGGATCGGTCAAGACGATCGAAGCGTGTCATGGGGTGCTGGACAAGGTCGTCCCGGTCGAGGGCGAGGCGCCCAAGCGGCACTACTGGATCACCGTGCCGGCGTGAGCACGCTTCGTCGCTGGCGCTCGTGGTTGTAGATGGCTTCGCCCGGCAAACTGGGCGAGGAGCGGACCACAGGGTCCGCATCAACTCGACGACCATGAGCACGACCACGGCGCGTCAACGGTTTGCTAGCGAGCCAGCAGGCTCCGAGTGTGGGAGAGAAGGTCGATGCCTCCGTGGGGTCCGTGTCCCGGGATGACGATCGCGGCGTTTGGGTAGCGTGCTTGCACCTGGGCGATCGTATGCGGCCAGGCGCGTAGGTCCGCGTCCGCTGTGTTGCCCAGACCCTCTGCCTGTCCCGACTTGACCAGGCACCCACCGAACAGGACCCGGGAGTCCGCGAGCCAGACCACGACGTTGTCGAGCGAGTGGCCCGCGCCCGCAAAGTGGGCTTCGCCCTGCACGCCCAGGTCGGCCAGATCGAACGTTCCTTCGAACGGGTGAGAGGGGGTCGGCGCGTCATGCTCCCCCGCCAGTTGTGCCGTCCGCCGGCTTCCGTAGGTCGGGATGCCCCTTCGGTGTACTTCGGGCAGACCGCCCGTGCGATCGTTGTGCCAATGGGTGACGAGTACCGCGCGCACGGGGCCCACGTGTTCGGCCGCCCAATCCAGGACCACTGCCGTTTGTTCCGGCGTCCATGCGGTGTCGATGATCAGCCCGCCAGAGCTCGTTTTCACCACCAGCCCGTTCGCGGGTACATCGCCGTACCCGGGGATGTGCATCACCGACCGATGCAGCCAGACGCCTGCTTGGACGGGCTCGAAGACCACGTCTGGACTTCCGGTCGTCTGCGCGTCAACGGTCGACGGGATTGCGGGGCGGCTCGCCGCGCAGCCGAGCACAACCGTGGCGCAGGCGAGACCGACCCACTCGATCCAGATTCGGTGCATGGTGCACCGTTGCAGGCGCTACTACCTGCCGTCAACTTGCCGCTCGATCAGCCTTCGTCCTTGGCGGGGGCCTCGGTCTTGACCTTGGACAGGCCTTCCAGGTCGATCCCCTTGAGGACCTGTACAGCGGCGTCGTCCTTGTCGGTCCCCGTGACCTTGACGTCGACCAGAAAGCGCTCGGCCGCAAGTAAGGTCGCTTTGCTCCGCTTGGAGGCCTTGCGCCATTCGAGCAGGGTCGTGTGTCCTTCGATCTTGCTGCCCTTCTTGTAGCCGTCCGAGCTGTCCTCTTCGATGATCGCAGCCATGGCAAAGGGCGCCCGCAGCATGGGACTCATGGAGGTATCGGTGATGCTCACCACCACGCGCTCCTTGTCGCGTTTATAGCGCCGTTTGACGACCGTCACCTTGAAGCCGCCGGTCTTGTTGGTCCGCCCGTCCACGTCCTTTTCCGCCGCGTAGCCCGCCAGGGTCTCCGGTAGGAACGGCTGCAGTGCTCGCCAATTGACCACGGCCGCAGCGTCTCCGCTGGCCTTGCCCATCGCCTGCAAGGCTGCCAATGCCTTGGCCTGGTCCACGAACTGCTTCTTCTCCTCCTCGCTCGCGCCTTCGGGGGCCTCTTCGAGGGCTTTCTTCTCCGCCTGCTTGGCTGCCTCGTCGGCCGCCTCGCCCATCTTCTTGGCCTGGTTGGCGACCTCCATCAGGCCCTTCGCTGCCGTCGTCGCCTGGTCCACGTCTTCCCCGCAGCCGGCAATCAACGTGCACGATACGACGATCCTCGCGATGGCTTTCCGCATGCGTTTCCTCCTTCGCCCACTTTCGGGCTCCCCGATGTCGCCGCAGCCCGATCCGGTCAGCACGATACCAGTTAGCCCGGACCATTCACGACTTCGGCGCTGCCTGGCTCGGCCTTCGACATCCAAGGGGCTTTCGACTGGCCCCTTCTCCTACCATGGGCCCAAGCTGCTCGCCAGTTGGTGAAATAGTGGGCCCGCTTTTTGTTTCCCGCGACCTGTCGTGGACGGCTCCGGTCATTCGTCTTGGGAATAGTAGCGCCGAGGAGGCTCGGCCAAAGGGAGGAATGACCATGTCCCAAGCGTTTGTCTGGTTCCACAATGGCAGCACCAAGCCCAGTGATTCCGTAGAGTTCTATCGATCGCTCTTGGGCTGGAAGCGCACTGACGGTCCCCCCGGGATGACCATGTTCGCCGGTGACCAGGGCCCCTTTGCGGCCGTGGGTGCCGAGGAAGGGGTGGTGGGATGGATTCCTTTCGCGCAGGTTGATGACGTGGACGCGGCCACACGCAAGGCGACGACCATCGGTGCCACGGTCATCAAGGAAAAGGCGCGCGGTCCGGCGGGTGAGTTTTCGATCATCCGAGATCCCGGTGGTGCCGCGATCGCCCTATGGCGGAAGGCACTCTGGTGTGCCAAGGCACGCGCGATAGCTCATGGGTGACCACTTAGTGGGCCAGCAGTTGTCTATTCCGAGCTCGGGCTCGGCTCGGCTCGGGCTCGGCTCGGCTCGGCTCGGCTCGGCTCGGCTCGGCTCGGCTCGGCTCGGCTCGGAACAGCGTGGCATCCCGGCATTGGGCCGCCGCAAGAACCGATCCGATTTTATGCGCTTTAGGGATCCTACCTATGAGAAGGAACAAACGTGATGGATAAGAGCCCCTACGCGTTGCTCATCTACCGGACCGCACCCGCGGAGCCTAGTTCGGACGACAGCGAGCGTGCGCTTCGCGGGCACCGGGCCCTGCAGAAGGAGGCATCTGGGCGCGGCGACCTGGCTGCAGTCGCCAAGTTGGCCGAACTCGACCTGGCAAAAACGGTGCGCCGCCGCGGTGGGTCGCACGACGTGACGGACGGTCCCTACATGGACACCAAGGAGTGGCTGGTCGGGTTCTACGTGCTCGACTGCGTGGATGAAGCCGAGGCCCTGGCGCGGGCCAAGGCGATTTGTCCAATCGACGGCCACGCGATCGAGGTGCGCCCGGTGACCTGGAGGTGGAGGGCGTGACGGACATGCCTTCCGACGCCTTGCGACGCATCTATCCGCGCGTGCTCGCGCGGACGCTGGGGGTCACCCGCAGTCTTCCCGAGGCAGAGGACGCCGTCCAGGAGGCGATCCTTGCGGCTCTTTCGACCTGGCCGACGCGTGGCGTCCCGGACTCGCCAGAGGCGTGGCTACTCACCACGGCCAAGAACAAACATCGCGATCGAAAGCGCCGGGGCAAGTGGGAGGCACCCCAGCAGGACGCGCTGGAAACGCTCTGCCAGATGAGCCCATGGGCGCGCATCGCCGTGGGCGAAGCGGACATCGTCCGAGGATGGAAGGACGAGCTCCTGCGACTCATGTTTGCGTGTTGCCATCCGGCGCTCGAGCCGGGAGAAAGCGCGGCTCTCTGTCTTTCGACGGTGGTTGGCCTGTCTATTGGAGAGACGGCGGCCGCGTTTGTGGTTGAGCCGCGCGCCATGGAGCAGCGACTGACCCGGGCTCGCCGCCGGCTGCGACAACGTGGAGACCCTGATGGGGCAGACCCCGACCGATCGCTCGAACGACTCGATGCCGTGCTGCGCGTCATCCACTTGCTTTTCAACGAAGGGTACTGGTCCAGTCAAGACGCCGCCCCGATACGGGCCGACCTGTGCCGGCTCGCCTTGGGACTTGCGCACTCGCTGGCGGAGGTTTTTCCTGGCGAGCCGGAAGTGCTGGCGTTGCTTGCACTCATCTTGTTGCACGAGGCACGCCGGGACGCGCGCCTGGTAGAAGGCCATCCGGTGCCTCTGCCGGAGCAGGATCGCAGTCGGTGGGACGGGGCCGCCATCGCGCGCGCGACCCAGATCCTCGACCGTGCCCTCGCCATGTCACGCCGCGGACCGCTGCAGATCGAGGCCGCGATCTGCGCGGTGCACTGTCGCGCGCCCTCGGCGCAGGACACGGATTGGCAGGAGATCGCTGCGCTGTACGACCTTCTCGAGCCGCTCCGGCCGACACCGGCGGTGCGCGTCAACCGGGCGTTTGCGGTGGCGCGCGCGCGCGGCCCGCAGGTAGGGCTCGCGCTTTTGGACGACCGGCATGCGATCGACGCCGATGACTACCCGTATGTCCACCTGGTGCGCGGTACCCTGCTGGCCGAGCTGGGACGCATCGAGCAGGCCCGCCTCCACCTGGAGCAAGCACGCCGGATGGCCCGCAACCGCGTGGAGTCGGCTCAGATCGAAGCGCAGATCGCGCGGCTGCAGGGAGTGACCTAGTGAACGCCGAAGACCTTTTTTGGGAGCTAGCCGCCGACCTTCAAAGCGAGGACCCTCGCGTCGTGGAGGGCACGATCATGAACGGCCGGTGCCTCAGGGTGGACAAGGAGTTTCTGGCGCTCGTCGACTACAAGGGATCGGGTCTGGTCGTAAAGCTGCCCAGAAGCCGGGTTTCGGAGTTGATCGACCAGGGCAAGGGCCAACCGTTTGCGCCAGCGGGCAAGGTCTTCAAGGAATGGCTCTCGGTGCCCACACCCGACCGGCGCCGCTGGCGCGCGCTTCTCCGCGAAGGGATTGCGCACGTAGCGCCGACAGGCGACAAATAGCCCGTGGTGATGAATGTGGGTCGGCCGTAGCAGGTTGCCGACGACCCCGTACTTGCCCCCCGCTGACCAGTAGTAGTCAGGGCGGGGCGAAGGAAGCGCGGGGCGAAGGAAGCGCAAGCCGAACCTCCGCTCACGATGCTTGCGAAAGCCGGCGACGTTGCAGTAGCCGATCCGTGGTGCCCGAACCAGCGAACGAGGCCCAGTAGCCATGCACGGAACCTTCGTACCACGGCGTCTTTTGCTACGCTTCTGTCATGGCCGGGAGCCGCACGCCCATCGAATCACGGTCGGCCCCTGGGCCCTGCTTGCCCGCTTGTTGTGTCCTTCGCGCTTTCTGGGTCCTGGGTTGGCTGACGCTGCTTGGCGGGTCGGCCTCCGCGAGTGACCACCGCGCCGTTGGGCCCGCCCTGCACTGGGTGCGACACACCGCGGCTGGTGACTGTATCTCGCCGGGCGAGCTGGCTCGGCACGTGGAAGAGGAGCTCGGGCGCCCGATTTTCTCTTCCGCGGCCGAAGCGCTCCTGTCCATCGAGGGCTACGTAGCGCCGGCAGAGGGGGGAGGGTACGAGGCGAGTATCTCGCTCAGTGATCACCGGGGCAACACCTACGGCACGCGCAAGCTTGGAACGGAGGCTGGTTGCCGGGACTTGGACGTCGCCCTCACCCTGGTCATCAGCATCATGCTGGCGCCCGAACAGGCACAGCGCTTTGGCATTGAACTGCCAGCAGAGCTCGCTAGCTCCCTCGACGAGCTCTTTGCAGATGAGCCTTCCGTGATGGACCCCGATAGCCTGCCGTCGACCCCACCGAGTCCTGGGGCGCGCGACCGACTCAGCGGCCAGGGCGCTGGACAGGGCGTGCGCGGGACGGGCAGCCGCGCGGCGGAGGAAGAGGTCTCGGCAGACCCCTGGAACCTATGGATCGGAGCCGGCGGTTGGGTCGGGGGCGGGCGTCGGCCCGCCCTGGACGTGGGGCCGTTCGCTTCCGTGCGCCTTCGGTACCGGCCGCTGGGTAGCCTGCGGTTGCGGATGCGCCTGGGCTTGCCCGGTCAGCAGTCGTATCCCGACAGCTCCGACGGGAGACCGCCTGGCGTGGCGTACTTCCAGACCCTGTCCAGTGACCTGGCCGCCTGCAGAGGCCTTGTGCGCGTGGCCAGTACACGCCTGGGAGCCTGTCTGGTGGCAGATGTGGGACTCGTGTCGGTGGAAACCGAGGGCTTCAGGCACAACGGAACCGATCGCCAACTGTGGCTCGCCAGCGGGCTCGACATGGAGGTGTGGCAGTCCTTCGGCGAGCACTTCGCCCTGGTGGGGGCGGCCGGTCCGTACGTGCTCTTGCGCCGCCCCGCTTTCCAATATCGGCGGAACGACGGCGAGTCGGAGGGCGTACATCGTGCCCCGAGTATCGGGTGGCGCCTGGATCTTGGCCTGGCCATCCGGTTTTTTTGATTTCCGCCGCAAGAATCGACGCCACGTTCCACTCACCCATTGACCCGTGTCTGCCCCCCTACAC
>JAPPOR010000869.1 GCA_028817905.1 Myxococcales bacterium | reverse complement strand
CCCTCCAACCACCCGTGGCGAACAGCTCACCACTTTGCGCCACTGCGAGGTTGCTTTTCACAAGCGGTGACGGGCACCATCCGCCCATGCCCGAGTTTCGACGCGGCGACGTTGTCATTCGCTATCTCGAACGCGGGGAGGGCTTTCCGATTCTACTGTTTGCCCCGGGCGGGATGCGCTCGGCTGCCAGCTTTTGGAAAGCGACCCCGTACAACCCTGTCACCGAACTGAGCGACGAGTTTCGCGTCATCGCGATGGACCAGCGGAACGCTGGCCGGTCAACCGCCCCGGTGCAACAAGGCGACGGCTGGCACGTCTACACGGCCGATCACCTTGCCTTACTCGATCACCTGGGCATTGAGCGCTGCCACGTGATCGGCAACTGCATTGGTGGCCCCTTCTGCCTCGGCCTCATCCAGGCGGCCCCCGAACGGGTGGCGTCCGCCGTCGTGCAGCAAACCATCGGCTACGAAGACAATCGCCAGGCGTTCTACGATATGTTTGACGCGTGGGCTGCCGAGCTCCGCAAGACCCAGCCGGATGTACCCGAAGCCACGTGGGAAGCCTTTCGCGGCCGCATGTACGACGGCGACTTCGTCTTCAACGTCGACCGGGACTTCGTGCGGACCTGTCCCACCCCTCTGCTCGTTTTGATGGGCAACGATCTCTATCACCCCCAATCCACCTCACGCGAGATCGTCGAACTGGCGCCCCAAGCCGAGCTTGTCGAGCAGTGGAAGGAAGAGGAAATCGTGCCGGAGACCGTGCGGCGAGTTCGTAGCTTCCTGCGCTCCCACACGCCCAGCCACTAGAGCACCGACATGATTGCGGTCGACGGCGCCCGGGATACCCAGCGTTCAAGTGGGGACCGACAGGGCACAGGCGACGGACCGCCACATGCTGCACCCGCTGCAGCGGGCGATCCCACCGCCTCCTGGATCGTCTGGGCCACGGGGCTTTCGCTTGCCACCGTCTTTCTCAAGAACTACTGGGTCAGCGAAGACGCCTACCTCACCTTTCGGAGCGTCGCGCAGCTGCTGGCTGGTAACGGCCCGATCTGGAATCCGCACGAACGGGTCCAGGTCTTCACCAGCCCGCTATGGTATTGGCTGTGCGCGCTCGCCCAGTGGATCGTCGGCGAGAACTACCTGGCAATCCTGCTCCTATCATCCCTCACCTTTGGTGCCGCACTGGTGCTGCTGCGCCGCTTGGTTCACTCCACGCTCGCCCTTTTGGGGGGTGCCCTGCTGCTGGTCTGCTCCAGCGCATGCTTCGACTACACCAGCGCCGGCATGGAGAACGTACTCGGCTACGCGCTGCTCGCGGCGCTGCTGCACCCCTTCTTTGTGCTCACGAGCAGGGGGCTTCCTCCGGCGCAGGTCAACCGCAGCATCCTCACAATGCTCGCCTGCGCTGGCCTGCTCCTGCTCACCCGCCACGACCTGTCACTGCTCGCCATCCCCCCTACCCTCTTGGTCTGTCTCAAGCATCGACGTGCTTGGTCCACGCAGCGCTGGCTCGCAACCGTCTCGCTCGCGCTGGTGCCACTGCTACTGTGGTCTATCTTCGCGCTTGTCTACTACGGCTCCCCCCTACCGAACACCGCCTACGCCAAGCTCTCGAGCGGCTTCCCGCGCAGCGTTTTGTTGCGCAGCGGGTTCGACTACTTCGTGGTCCTGGGTCGCTACGACATCGTTTCACTGCTGCTATTGGCCGCGGCGCCAGTCGCCAGCCTGCTGGCGCGCCAACGCCCGCTGCAGTGGCTGTCACTCGCCCTTGTCGTTCACTGCCTCTACGTGCTGTGGGTGGGTGGCGACTACATGCAGGGCCGTTTCGTCAGCTTCGCCGTATTGCTGGCGATCGTGATCCTCGCGCGCATTGCCTCGCAGGCCCGAAGGGGCGGTCGCGCGGCGCTGGCGTTGCTGCTACTGCCCGCTGCCTACGCGGTCCTCTATCCGCGCACGCCGCTCAACACCCCCTTCGATCAGCCCAAAGACCCGGCCGGGATACGCGCCCCTGGACGCGAGTACGTGATGGATGCGCGGGCCACCCTGGGTCACTATACGTCTCTGTCCAGCTTCCTGACCCGTGACCGGGCGGCAGCCTATCCGCGTCACCCGCTGGCGCTTGCCGGCCTACAACTCGCTGCAAGTGATCAGAACGGCGTCGTCGCACACGCCGGCGGCATGGTCGGATACCACGCGGGCTTGTCGAAGATCGTGATCGAGGCACACGGGATCGCCGATCCCCTGTTGGCTCGCATGCCGGCATCCGTGTTCGCGGGTGTCGGTCACTACATTCGCTACCGGCCGGAGGGCTACATCGATAGCCTCATCAAGCCGGACGGGGCGATCGAGGACGTCGACTTGCGCGCTTACCATGCCAAGCTACGCCTGCTCACTGAGAGCGATGAACTGTTTAGCGCCGAACGTCTCAAGACGATTCTTCTCCTGAACCTCGGTGTCTACGACCACCTACGCGATCACTTCATCCGGGAAAAGATCGAAGGCAAGCAGCAGCTTCCCGACGGCACCAAGCGGCAAGCTCCTCAGTGAATGTGCGCCGCTGGCCCCTGATCGCTCAGCGGCCCCGTGAGCCACCGTCCGCAACGATGGTCTGCCCGGTGATGAAGTTGCTGGCATCGCTGGCCAGAAACAGGGCAAGGCCGGCGATGTCATCGGGCTGACCGATGCGGCGCACGGGACTGGTGGCCTCCATCCGCTTGACCGCCTCGGGGTTTTGTAGCAGCGCGCTGGCGAACTTGGTCTCGACCAGACCCGGCGCGACCGCGTTGACGCGGATCGCCGTGCCGCCAAGCTCCGCTGCGAGGCTTTGTGTCATGGATATCACCGCCGCCTTGGTCATGCCGTACACGGCCTGAAAGCGAGCGGCCCCGAGCCCGGCGATGCTGGCCACGTTGACGATCGACCCTGGCGCTTCGCGCGCCAGCAGGTGGTTGACCACCGCGCGCGCCATCAGGAAATAGCCCTTGGTGTTGACCTCGAAGGTCTTGTCCCAGGCGGGCATCTCGATCTTCATCAGGGGACCGAAGTAGGGGTTGGTGGCAGCGTTGTTAACAAGGATGTCAACCTTGCCGTACCGCTCGACTGTCTGGGCAACGAGGGCTTCGATCTCTTCCTGTCGACCCGCGTGACAGGTGATGGCCGTGGCATCGCCGCCCGCGTCGCAGATCGACTGCGCGACCTGCTGCAGCCCCTCGAGCTTGCGCGAAGCGACCACAACCTTGGCGCCATGTTCCGCCAATGCCTTGGCGATTGCTTCGCCAATGCCGCGACTGCCGCCCGTCACGATCGCGACCTTGCCGCTGACACTCATGTTTCGCTTGCTAATCTCCGTTTGCATCTCGACGACTCCTGACTGCTGATAGCGGCGGCCGTCGAACCCGCGGCGGCCGACTGTGGGCGAAGGGCGGCATCATCGTGCGCGAGCGCGGGTTTCGCAAGGTGTCCCTGTTCAGTGCCGGGCGCCGGTGGGCCGGATCCGGGTCTCTGGGTGGGTGCGCCGGAGCGCGCCGGGACGCGGCCCGCGACCGAGGCAAGAAAGGGCGTCAGCCGATCAGCTGCTCGAAGATACGCGCGCGCCGCTGCTCGTCGCGCTCGACCACGTTGACCGCGTGCGTGGTGAAACCCGCGTCCTGGGCCGCCTGCAGGGCTTGCACGCACTGGTCCACGTCGCCAGCCGTGCCCAGCTCACCCACCAGTTCGTCACTGAGAGCCGCGGCTGCCGCTCCGGAGCCCCCCCGCTCCCACGCCGCCCGCACCGCGTCCGCCTCTTCGCCGTACCCCATCCGCACGAAGTGCTCGTAATAGAAATCGCCCATACGCGCGATGTAGAAGGCGGCGGTTCCCCGGCGCGCGGCGACCGCCGGATCAGGACGCTCAGTAACGGTCACACCGTTCGGGCAGCGGATCTCGAACTGCCGCGGATCGCGACCCGCGTCTTTCACCGCCGCGTATACCGGCGAGAGCTGCTTGGAGAACTGCGAACGGGGAATGAAGATCGGGATCCAGCCGTCCGCAATGCGGGCGGTCTGGGTGACAGATTTGGGTGTGATCGAGGCAATCCAGATCGGAATGTGGTCGCGCACGGGTGAGAAGCGCAAGGTAAAGCCGCGCTGCAGCTGGTAGATCGAGCCGTCGTAGTGGAGCTTTTCTCCGCGCATGAGCATGTTGATGATCTCTACGTATTCGCGAATGCGCGTGAACGGCTTGTCAAACCTTACGCCGTGAAAGTGCTCGATCACATTCGGACCGGAGGTGCCCAGGCCGATGATCATGCGCCCTCCCGAAAGTTGGTCCAACGTCGCGAAGTGCTGCGCCAGCGCCGCTGGGCTGCGCGAAAAGATGTTGACGATCGAGGTCCCGAGCTTGATCCGCTTGGTCTCGCGGGCCAGCAGACTCAGTAGAGTGAAAGCGTCGTAGCCCCAGGTCTCCGCCACGAACAACGAGTCGACACCCGCCTCATCGGCCACCCGTGCGGCCCGCAACACGCTGTCGGTGTTGTCCCCGCGCCACCCAACGCCTATCGAGATCTTCCTCATTCTGCCCCTCCTTCAGCCGTCGCACACTACCACTCGATGCCCCTCGGTGCGCGCCTGTACCTGCCTTGCGCCCCCCGCCGGGCTACACCCGCGTCCCGGTTCCAAGCCGGTGCCGACCCGAATCCGGGACACTCGCTGAACCCAACGAGGCCGGTCGCCGGCACCCGGGGCGGACTCACGGTGAGGCCGTATTGACGCTGCCGCGGGCGCCGCGTATTCCGGCCTTGCCCTCGATCATGTGGCGCTTCGTCGTATTCGGGGGTTGAAAGGGTATAGGAATGATTGTCGTTATCGCGCGTATGAAAGTAGCCGAGGGCAAGGCCGAAGCGTTCAAGCAGACCATGGGCGAGCTGGCCGGCCAAGTGCGTCAAAACGAGCCCGGCTGCAAGATGTATCAGCTGTGCGCGGGCAAGGACCCCCACGAGTTCACGGTGGTGGAGCGCTATGTCGACAAGGACGCTCTGGGAACCCACTCCCAGAGCCCGCACATGAAGGAAGCCATGTCCAAGCTCGGGACCCTGCTCGCCGGTCGGCCTGAACTACAGATCCTTCGCGAAGTTGAATAGCTCCTGGCGCGCTCGCACATGGCTGGCTCGCACTTGGCTGGCTCGCACTTGGCTGGCTCGCACTTGGCTGGCTCGCACTTGGCTGGCTCGCACTTGGCTGGCTCGCACTTGGCTGGCTCGCACTTGGCTGGCTCGCACATCGGTGCCCAGGCGAGCGACCCGGTCGGTGAGATGTCCGGGGCCAAGCCCTGGAATAGCTCAGCCGTGTGGACTGTTTGGGTGCTATAGCGGAGTCCATACATGCCAACCATCGCTTCACAGCGTACCCTCTTCGACATCGCGGCCGACGCCTCCTATTTGAACGCGGCCTACATGGGGCCCATGCCGCGCGCGACCGCTGCGGCAGGTGCGGCGAGCTATGCACGGCGCTGTCAGCCATGGCAATACGATCCGCAGGCGGACTTCTTCGACCTTCCGGAGACCTTCCGAGCGCATATTGCGGCCTTGCTAGGGGTGACGGCTGAGGACGTGGCAATCGCTCCAAGCGTCTCCTACGGATTGGCAACGGCGGCCCTGGCGCTGAGCCCACCGGCGGGCAGCGAAGTGCTGGTGCTTGCGGAGCAGTTCCCCTCCAACGTCTATGTGTGGCGCACCCTGGCGGAACGGCATGGCGCACGCGTTCGGACCGTGCAGCGCGCCGATCACGAGACCTGGACCGAGGCGCTGCTTGCGGCCATCGGTCCAGCCACGTCGATTGTCGCATGCCAGCATGTCCACTGGGTAGATGGCGGTGAGCTGGACCTGGAGCGGGTCGCGCAGGCTGCACGCGGCCACGGTGCTGCGTTGGCGCTCGACTTGACGCAATCGCTGGGCGTCCTGCCCGTCGACCTCAGCGCCATACAGCCAGACTTTGCGGCTGCGGTCTGCTACAAGTGGTTGCTGGGTCCATATACGCTAGGGGCTGTCTATATCGCCCCCAAGCACCAAAACGGCCCCGCCCTGGAAGAGGGCTGGATCACACGCGAAGGGGCGGAGAACTTCGCACGCTTGGTCGACTACGCCGAACGCTACGCAGATGGCGCGCGACGCTTCGACGTGGGCGAACGCTCCGCCTTTCAGCTGATCCCGGCCGCCAACGCTTCCCTGGAACAAGTTCGAGCGTGGGGCGTGGCGAACATCGCCGAGACCCTGGCAGCCAGAACCGACCAGATCGTAAAAGCGGTCGCGCCACTCGACTTGCGAGCCGACACGCCCGCGCGGGCCCCCCATTACCTGGCTCTGACGCTACCCGCGGGCACGCCTTCGGACCTCGTCAAGCGGTTGGCTGCCAGGCAGGTGTACGTCTCCCAACGGGGCGCACGCCTGCGAGTGACCCCCCACGTGTACAACAACGACGGTGACGTGGCGCGCTTGGTGAACGCGCTCAAGGCGGAGATGGGCGCCGCGGGCTCAAGCGCGCAGTAGCTCGGCGATCCGAAACGCCATCTCGAGCGCCTGGCTCCCGTTCAGGCGGGGGTCACAGGCGGTCTCGTAGCTCCGGTGGAGGTCGGCTTCTCGCACCTCGAGCGAACCACCTAGACATTCCGTAACATCTTCACCCGTCATCTCGAAGTGGACCCCCCCGAGCCGGCTCCCTTCGCCTAGGTGGACCGCGAACGTACACTCGAGCTCACCAAAGATGGCCTCCATACGCCGGGTCTTGCGGCCCGACGCCGTCGTCTCGGTGTTGCCGTGCATCGGGTCACAGCTCCACAGGACCCGGTGGCCACTGTCACGTACCGCGCGAATCAACGGTGGCAAACCACGCTCCACGCCCGCCTCGCCGAGCCGGCTGATCAGGGTGATGCGGCCGGGCTCGCGACTCGGATCGACGCGCGCGAGCAGCGCGCACAGTCCAGCAGGCTCGGTTGCACCGCCGACCTTGATGCCCACCGGGTTGCGCAGCCCGCGCAGGTACTCGACATGCGAGCCATCAAGCTGTGAGGTGCGGTAGCCGAGCCAAAGCATGTGCGCGGAGAGATTGTAGTGGCCGTGCCCTTCGCGCTCGCGCGTAAGCGCTTCTTCCCACGGCAGCAACAGCGCCTCGTGCGAAGTGTAGAGCTCGACGCGACGCAGCGCAGCCTGCGACGAGGCCCCGATACTCTCCATGAGCTCGATGGCATCGGTAATGGCGCGCATCGTCCGCTCGTACGCCGCGCGCCGCGGGCTCGCGGAGACTAGCTCCAGCGCCCAGTGCTGCGGGTGATGCAGATCGGCAAAGCCTCCTTCGATCAACGCCCGCAAGAAATTCAAGCTCGCAGCGGCATGACCGTATGCCTCGAGCATCCGCGTCGGGTCCGGGCGCCGTGCCTCAGGCGTCGCGGCCGCACCATTGATGATATCACCGCGATAGCTGGGCAGCTCTTGCTCGCCGACACGCTCGGTCGCACGGCTGCGCGGCTTGGCGTACTGGCCAGCGATGCGGCCAATGCGCACAACAGGCCGACGCGTGGCGTAGGTGAGCACGAGGCTCATTTGCAGCAGGACCTCCAGCTTGCTGCGCAGGGCCTGTTCGGTGCAGCTTGCAAACGTCTCGGCGCAGTCGCCACCGTGCAGAACAAAGCGCTGACCGAGGGCGGCTTCGGTCAACGCGGCCCGCAGACGCTCGACCTCGCCTACCGAAACGAGTGGCGGACGGGTCGAAAGCTCAGCCAGCGTGCGTCGCACAGCTTCTGCGTCCTCGTAGTCTGGCTGCTGCAGTGCCTCTCGCTCGCGCCAACTCGTCTTTGCCCACATACCCTGAGGTTGGGCAAGCCGAGCCGCGGCGTCAAGGCACGGAACCGTACCCCGGCTCCCTATCCCCAGAGTCAACCGTGCCCCGCTCGCTCCACTGGGCACTGTCCATCGGCAGGCCATCGGCCTCATCGGACCAGGCGAGCGCCATGATGCGCCAGCCTTGGGCGGCCCGGTGAAGCAGCAGCAGCTTCCATCCCTGGCCGCTCTGGGCTGTGCCACCCTCGGTCCATCGCTTGGCGTAGCGACTCACCCGGACCGCGAGCGAACCGAAACGAAAGGTGCGGCCCGCGACCTCCCACTCGTGAAACCCGACCACTCTACCGCTGGCAAGCAGCTCCTGTCGGGGCGCCACGAACGCCTCGACGGTCATGGAGTCGATCTGCGCGCCCTCCACTCGAAACACAACTGCGCCGTCCCCGAACAGGTCCGTCACCTGACGCAAGCGCGCTGTACCATCGCGATTGTCGAACGCCTGCAGGAAAGCCTCCACCAACTCATCCAAGTCTTCCATGATGGACCGAAGCCGTAGCACGCCCCAGTACAGCCCACGGCCACCGTCTCCCCCGGAGTGCCAATGGCCAGCCATTTCTATTTCCCAAAAGAACGATCCTTACGGAACAACCACTGGGAAAGCGGGGGGCTGCTGCCCTGCAACCCCACTGGAAACGCTATCGGTGTAATCTCGCCTACATGAACTCATCGGAGGGAGGGATCGGAGCCGCCTGGATGGGCGCGCGCCACTGGCTGCTCCCTTCGCTCCAGCACGCCACCGGGAGGCCGGGCACCGACGACAGTGATCGGTGGAGGTGGACCGAGCTGGCCCGTACGAGCGGCAGCACCGCTCGACATCCCGCCCCGGCCGTCGACCACCACGCCTCCCGCAGCGTATCTCGCTGCCCCACCCATTTGACCCCGAGTAGGCAGTGAGCCCTCCAGGCGAAGACCAACGACACTATCTCCGCTTCTTTTTCCCGCTCGCGCTCTCAAGCGCGATCTTCGTTCTGGGTCTGCAGTTTCGCAACGCGATTCTGGCCCGCTACCCGGAGGCAGCGCGCGAGTTGGCCACGTTCGCCTATGCCTTTAGCACCTTCGTGCTGCTCTGGTCTGCCAACAACTTTGTGCCGCAAATGGCCAATGTCTATGCACGTTCCGACCATGGCTACCGCCTAGCGTTGCGGGTCGTGGGGGGAGTGAACCTCTGCACCGCAGCGCTGCTCGCCCTGATCGCGTGTACGCCTGTTGGTGACCGGCTGTTGACCGCCGCCTTTACACTGGATCCGAGCACCCTTGCGGCGGTCCAGGTCTACCTGTACTGGCTGGTTCCCGCGCTGCCCTTGTCAGGGCTCCAGTTGTTCTACGAAGGGCTCCTGGTACAAGCCCAACACACGCGGCTAGTCACGGCTTCCACCTTGCTCGAGGCGCTGCTGAGTGTCGCCACCCTGGTCATTGCATTCGGACAGGGGCTGCCCGCCACATGGACCTTGCCGCTGGCCATCCACGTCGCCGGATGGGTTCGCCTGGCCTTCGTCTACGCCATGGTCCGGCGCTTCTATCGCCCGCCCGCCCGGCTTGAACACGAGCAACTGCGCGTGGGCGAGGTCCTGCGCTTCATGGTGCCCACGACCACCACCTCGGTGATGTTCACGCTCTCCCGACCCGTGGTCTATTCGTTTCTCAGCCGCACTGAGGACCCACTCATCGCTGTTGCCGCGTTCCGCGTCGCGTACGATGTCCTCGCTGCCCTGCAGAACATCGGAAACCAGTTTCGTCACTTCTTCGTCACCTTCGGCCTCGACGGGATGAAGAGCAAACGGCGCTTCATGGCCAAGGTATGCCTGGCCCTCACATCGCTCCTGGGACTTGCCGTGCTTCCGGGCCCAGGGCGAAACCTGATCTTCGGCGCCGCGCTCGGCCTCGATGGCGAAGTCTACGATCGAGCCGTAGCTGGTGCGATCGTCCTGCTGCCAGCACCCGCCGCCCTGATGTTGCGCAACTACTATCACGGGCAACTTCTGGCGCTGCGCGCTCCGAGCGGCATGGCCCTGGCCGCCACGCTGCGTGTGGGAGCGCTCGCCCTGATCTGTGGAGGGTTGCTTTGGTTTGGTCTGCTGAGCACCGAAGGAGCGGCTCTCGCGCTACTGTCGAGCTTTGCCATGGAAGCGGCGGCTTCGGGCAGGGCACTAGCCCGCGTGCGTCGCCGGGGCACCTGATGATCTAGCGCTCGTGACCCACCGAGAGGAAAACGCTGCGACCCGGCCCCAGCAGCCCCTGTTCGAACGGGGTGTCGGAGGAG
>JAPPOR010000513.1 GCA_028817905.1 Myxococcales bacterium | reverse complement strand
CACCCAGCCTGGGTCGCCGCCATCGAACGGCTGCTCGCCATGGGCGTGCGCGCCGAGCAGCAAGCTCTGGCCAAGTGGGGGCTGAACTTCGTGATCGACGAATACCTACCCAAGAAACTCGCCGACCCAGACAGCTTCCTGCCCTGACTCGCGGCCGCGCCGCCTGGCACGAGCAGGGGCGGAACGATGTCGCTTGCTCGAAATCGAAGCGCAGATGGCTGACGTTGCCAAGTGCTTGACCCCCGGCGCAGGTTGAACGCAAGGGGCAAGCCCGTCCGCTCACCGGCGCGACCGACGCCCGGCATACGGGGACCAGTTGAGGGCGTCGTATCCGAAAACTCGATCCATCGCTAGGCGGCCTCACGATGATAGGTGCCTCCTCGGGCATGGGCTTGACGCTACCCGCGCGACCGGGGCCAGGTACCCCCATCGGCGCGCCGTCCCATGTCTTGTTGGCGACCACAACCGGCTTGCCGCCAAGTCTGTGACCCAGGCTGACCCACGGGGATACGCACAATTGACTTGGGTATCGCATAACCGCCGAGCTCGATGTCTTCTCGCGGCACGCGGTCGCCCGTCCAGACGACCGGGTACAAGCGCAGTGTCTCGTGGATGACTTGCTCCACGAGCAGAGCGAATGAGGGTGCCGTAGGATTGCCCGCCTTCCCACACCTGCGAAGCCATGTGTGCCTCAAGCGCGCCCCCAGGAGCTCCAGGACCCGCATCAGCTGAAGACGTACATGCCTTCGCCGTGCGTCATCAGACCCGATTTGAGCGAATCGTCGAGCGGAGCACCATCAAGCACGACCTCGATGCTGGCTGGCTTGCCTCCCGACAACTCCCAGCCGCGCACGATCGAGCGGTCCTTGGTGATGCCGGACTCGAAGTCGTGTGCAGTGAACCGGGTTTGGGCGGTCCCGTACGCCCACGGGCCCACACCCTCGGTGGGCACGCCCAAGCCGCTGGCGAACCAAGCGTTGTTGCCCGCCGCGCCAGCAGGCACATACACCATCGTGCCCAGGCTCGTCACTTGCACCTCCTTGTTGAGCGTCACCAGCACGCCAGCCCCGATGCAGTCGTGGTTCGCCAGGCTGGTCGAGGCGGTGACCATCACGGGGTCCAGTGTATAGCTCTCGCCCACGTCTGGCCCCCCCCTGAGCAGGACGGCTTCGGAAACCGAAACCACCATGCGGAAGCGCTCACGGATCTCCTGCACATAGTTGATCTCCGTGTACTTCTCATAAAAGTCCTCGGCGTCGTTGTGCACGTCGTGCCGGCTGTCGTCACGCAGCCAACCGATCGCGCACTTGTGCCCGAGGGTGTTGCCGGAGATGATGTGCTGCCCGATGCGTGGCATATAGATGATGTGGTCGACCTCTCTAGCGATCGAGGCGACATACATGCCGCGCGGCCAACGGTTTCCCGTGGGCAACGTGGCCGCAAAATAGCCCGTCTCATAGGGCTGGTCGTCGAAGTAGTAGGTCTCGGCTTCCGGCGCGACAGCGTTCATACCACCCGTCGCCCAGCAGTCGCTGGTCTTGCCGTAGCGGCCAATCGATGAGCTCCGCACGTGCTCCACACCGGCCTGATCGGCCACGATCACGCGCGCTGCGCCGCGCATCTTGAGCTCCTTGACCATGCTTTGGACACCTGGCACGGAGGTGGTGGCAGGATGTTTGTTCGGTGAGTTGGTCGCGACCTTGATCAATACCGTGTCGCCCGGCTTGAGCCACGAAAAGTCGAGGCGTTTGGCGGCTTCGGCCATCGCAGCTGCGCCGTCACCTGGATAGAGGCCGACAAGGACCGCGCCGGTGGCGATGGCGTTGCTGCTGGGTTCTGCCGCGGGTGCATCAGCGGAGCCTGATTGCGCGGGGGCGCCACTCGCGCTCGGCTCTGCGCTTGCCTGCTCCGACGCCGATGGATCGCCAGCCGCATTCCCGCTCGGCTCTGCGCTTGCCGGCTCCGACGCCGATGGATCGCCAGCCGCATTGCCGCGCGGCTGTGCGCTTGCCTGCTCCGACGCCGGTGGGTCGGCAGG
>JAPPOR010000352.1 GCA_028817905.1 Myxococcales bacterium | reverse complement strand
TTCCCACCTCAGCCTATCGGGTCACCGACCGCTGCCGCGAAGCGGCTTTGTTCAAGGCATTTTCGGTTACTTTGACAGCGGCGGCGCCTCGGAACGCCGGTTGTGCTGCCTATCCGCCGAATGAGTTCACCGTCCGCCATCCCGTGGTGCCAGAACGAGCTTCGAACAACGGGCATGGCTGCGCTGGTTTCGAGCGAGTGGCCCTGGATGACAACTGGTGTCGTGTCGGGACGAACTGAAGGACCCCTCCACTGGCCCGACCTGGAGGCCGAGCTCGGGGCCCAATCTAGCGGCCGGTGACCGCGCAATGAAGGAGCAGATCGGCAGTGTTCGTTCGCTCGGCGGGATTGATCGTCATCACGAAAGGTGGCGGAGTCCAGCCGGGCCACCGCGTGATCGCGGATCAGCTCGGGACCGTCCGGGTGCCGTGGCCGCCTGCACTCGGTTCTCGCGCCTGACGGTGGGCTGGCGTCCATCCAGCAGGGTTAAGTTGCCTTCCAGCACGTTCGAGCACGTGGTCGGTCACCGTCCGTTCGGCGGCGCGCGTCGGGTCGACGTCGGGCCAGGTGTGCGGCGCGCGCGAGAGTCGAAACGGCGGCGGCTCACCACGGAGGGCGAGACCGAGGGCGCTCTGTGAGCACACGAGCTGGGCGATGCGGCCGGCTCGGCGATCCATGCGCTCGATGATGGCGCGGCGGACATCCGCGTTCGGCGCATGCAGGAGCTCGAGCGTTTCGCTCCACACCCGGTCGCGCCACGCGACGAGCGTCTTGTGTACCGCGTGACACAGGAACGGCCGGCAGAGCGGCACCTGCAATAGCCGGGTCGTGATCGGGCACTGGTAGCGCTCGACAAGCAGGTCGAGACACTCGGGGATCGAGGCCTCCAGGATCTTGTTCACGCGCATGTAGTCGTGGCGGTATCGCTTGAGCCGATCTACATCGAGCGCAGCGCCCTCCGCTGCTAGATGGTCGTACACGACGATGGGCAGGTCGTAGTTGATGTGTGCGCTGACGCCCAGGATGGCGTCCTGACAGGGCTTCGCAAGCTTGTGAGCCGAGTAGTGGTTGGCGAAGCGCCAGGCCGCGCGGCGCACCGTCGTGTTGCGCAAGGACGTCAGGGTCGCGATGAGCGCTTCCTCCGCGAAGCGCCCTGTCAGGAGCGACAGCCACCGGGCATCGATGAAGCCCGCGTTGTCATCGGCGCTCATGATGCCGACTACGCGACGCGTGATGAGGATGTAGATGTCGCAGAACACCGCCCGCTGATCCCCCTTCTCCCGCAATCGCCGCCCGAGCAGCTCGAGTGCGCGCAGGGCGGACGGCGCATCCTTCGGGCGCCACTCGATGTCGTCCGTCGAAATCACGATTTCCCTCCTCTCCGGGCAAGCCGTTCGGACCGCCTTACAGGATGCCGCGGTCGAGAGGAACCCGAAACCGACCGGGTACTGCGCGAACGGGATGTCCTTTGGGCGCTAGGCAACATAAGAGACGTCGTACCCTGCCAGCCACCGCCCAGTTCTGCCTGCCCAACTTGCTGCAGGCATTTCGGGCGGTCTATTGGCCAGAGCTTCCGTCTCGCCCAAGACTCTTGAGACGCAACACTGGAATAGGCTTTCTCCGGGTGGCCCAGGCAGCCGGACCGGAAGCCGGACCGGCGGGTGACGGGTCGTGTCAACGCCTTCTGCGCTTCGATCGCCCCTTGCGCACACGGGGCACCCGGGTACGGACCTGCTTTAGCCACGCGCGTTTGGCGCGAAACACGGCGGCACACAGTGCGTAGCTGGGTCCGCGGACAGTCCGCCACGCAAGGGCCATGACGGCCAGTCCACCCCAACAGACGGCCTGGTGGCCAGGTTCGTGCGGCGTCACGTGCGCGACCACGACGGATGTCACATGGACAGCGAGCAAGCCCGTCGTGACCCGTAGCATCAAGGGATGGGCGCCCTTCCAGCCCATGACGATCAGGCCACCCGGAATCGAAATGCTCGAGCCTGCGGCTTGGCCAAGGGCCATGAGCCAAAGCATGCCCTCGTGCCCCCAGCCGGCGTCGTGTACGGCGAAGAGGTGTCCGCCGGGCAGCAAAATGGTTCCGGCGATCAGCAGAATCTTCACGAATAGGAAGGACAGCCCGCCGGGTGGCAGCAACACGACACGCTCGCCACGCAGGATTTGCTGCACTTCCTCGCTGCCGCGCACGGCGGCATCGGCCGCATCGCACAGGGTCGTGGGCGACTGCGGCAGTTCAATAGGTGGCATAGGCCTTGACCACGCCGACGCTGTAGCGGCCTGTCGTGCCCGCTGCTCGGCTTTGCGGCCGGCCTGCCGCACTGCGCTGGGGCTGGCCCTCGCCCGGGGCCACCCGGCTCAGCAGCCCGCCGGTGCCGCTGCCTGTGAAGGAGAGGGCCGCTCCGAGCGCGTCGGCCAGCTGGTTGCGAACCCCCTCGCTGATCTGCAGGCTGGTGTAGCGCTTCGGAAAGGCCCCCGCGCGCACCATGGCCTTGAGTGCACTGTGGCTGATGCCAGGGTTGTGCGCGTGAATGAGCTCCTCCGTCAGGCGTTTGCGCTCCTGGCGCGAGAGTCCCTTGAGCACGGCGACTTCGCCTGCGGCGCAGTAGGGCGGGCCGCCCCTTAGAACCGTCAGGTGAGCTCCGTCGAAAAACATCACGCGACTGCCCGAAAGTGCTGGGTCGCGATCGATTCCCTGAAGGAACGCCCGGATATCAAAGCCGTTCGGTTTGTCCATGGTAGCCCCCGTGCCATCTCCGGGGGGCACCGTGCCGACCCCCACCCGCTGGCTGTGGCTTCCAATCGGTCGGATCCGAGTACGGTTGCGTCACGAAGAGTGGAAACTGGAGAAAACCACGGCCTGGCGGTGAGCTGCGCTGCCAGCCCTTTGTCCGATGCCCTCGGCCGTCGGTATTTGGCCGGGAAGCGTCGCTCGCGTCAGCGGTCGCGATCGAGCCGGGAACGCGGCGGGTTGTCGGCCCGTCTGTGTAAGCTCGTCGGGTTCGGTTCTAACCGAACAGGTTCAGGTCGCGGCCCGAAAGCGGGTAAAGCTGGCCCAACTCGTGGTCGTCCATGGTGGCGATTCGGCGCAGGGCGCGGTGGACGTCTCCGGGGCCGATCTTGACGCCGCTATCATCGACTTCCAGCGTGTCTGGGTCGACGGCGCGTGCTAGCTGACGGTCATCGGTCGCACCGACGACCCGGTTGCCCGCGATACCGGGGCCGAGCGCGAACATGCTGGTGATCGGCCAGTGGTCCTTGCCCGCATTCCCATTTTCTCCGTTGTAGCGTGGCCCGCGCCCGAAGTCGGAGGTTGCCACGACGTAGAGCTCATCGCCAAAGCCGTTTCGCTCCGCCTCGGCCAATAGGTAGTCGATGCCCGCGTAGAGCTTGAGCACCTGTCGGCTTTGATCACGATCGTGGTTGCCGTGCGTATCGAATCCACCGAAGCGAATGCTGCCTGTCGCGGAGAGACCTGACTTGAACGCGGCGATCAGCATTTGGCCCTGGCGCATGAAGGACTCCAAATCGGAAACCTCGCCGGGCGCTAGGTCGACCGTCTCCTCCGGCATCTCGAAGCGATCGAGTACCGCTGTGCTCGCCCGTGCCGCCAGCAGATCGCGCATTGAGGTCTCGATGGTTGGCAGTCGTTGGGCGTCGCGCAGGGCCGCCGTCCGAGCTCGCTGGAAGCGCTCGATGCGGCTCATCGTTTCTTGGGTGTGGAAGAGCGCTGGGTCCTCGCTGCCCGCATTGATCTCATTGGGCCGGGCGATACGCGAGAACGCGCTGGCATTGGACACCCGTGTCAGTGGAATGTGTCCCCCTGTGAAGTCGTAGCCACCCCCACTGAAGAAGGCCATGGGCATACTTGGGGCGTTGGCCGCCGCGATCAGCGCGCCCAGTGCTGGATAGCCCAGGCCGAGCTGACCGCTGCTCATTGCGCGGCTGCCCCCTTCGTGGTTGTTGGTCGTCGTATCGACGCCGTTGACCACCGCCAGCCGCTGACCGTGGCGCTCGAGAAACTGTTCGGCGGTGAGCACATGCGCCGCCACACCGGACGCGGGGTCCCATTGAAGGCGCTCATAGTCGAGTCCGATTGGCGCGTACCGAATGCTGCCCGTCGACCCCACGCCGGTGTACATTCGGTTCTGCTCCGGGTCCTCGATTGGGTCAAACATGAAGCGTGGGTCCCAGCCACCAGCGGCGCTCACGAAGATCCAAAATGGTCCGCGGTACACGGCGTCCTGCGCGGTCGTGCGTTTGAGCGCGCGCGGGAAGACCCAGGGGGCTGTCGAGGCCAAGCCTGCGATAGCAGTCGCTCGAAGGAATGTGCGGCGATCCATGGTCGACTCCTACTCGTACAAGAACTTGTAGTCAGAAAGAAGATAGGTGACGACGGCCATCCATGCGCGTACCGCATAGCCTTCGTCGGTGATCAGACGCTGTTCCTCGCCCAGCTCTTCGCCCGAATTCGGGTCGGTGCGGGCTTGGCAAGCACGTGGAAGACTGTTGTCGACCTCGTCCCTTTGGACTTTGTCGACGCCCTCCTGCCAGGTCTCCAGAAACAGCTGATAGGTTCGCTCCAGCTCCGGGTCCCCTTCGGCGAGACGCTCGCCCAAGACCCGTTCGTGCAGGTGCTGAATGTTTTGCTTGATGCGGGTCACGGCCGCCGGTACGTCGTCGCCGCCGTTGAGCGTCTTGGGTAGGTCCGCCGGACCGACGTGCGGGAACAGCAGGCGGTCCTCCGCGCCCAATGCGAAGTCCCGGGCGGTGGCGAAGCATGCGACCTCATTGGCCATCCGCTGGGCCAAGTTGGCCATGATGCCGTTTGGTACAGTCAGTCGCTCCGTCACACTGTCGGAGTCGATGCCACCGTAGAGCACGCGGTAGTCGTTGCTCAGGTAGTCCGCAGATTCCTGGTTGCGCGCCCATCGCACCCCGGTTACAGCACGGATCTTCCTTGCCAGCACAGAGGGTATCGAAAAGCGTGCAGTGCCGAGCTTTGCCAGCTCCATCCTGCGGGCCGGCTCGAGCCCGTCTGCGGAAGCATTATGGGCACGGAAGTAGGGGGTAAGCACCAGTTCCCGCACGACTGTCTTCAGGTTCATGTCATCCGCGACAAACGCGTCTCCGACGGTCCGGAAGGTGGCATCTTGGGTGTTGAACGCCGCGCGCTGCTCGGCGAAGTCCTCGGCCATCGAGTCCTGGGGGTAGAGTAGCGGCTCGCGGCCCGTGATCCCTCTGTAGACGGTATGGACCACGGACAGCACAAAGCGGGGATCTCGCACGATTCGCTCGGCGAGCCACGCCTGGGCGCGGTCGTACTCGCCCTTGTCCATGATCTCCGTTCCGAATCCGGGAGGGAACATCTCGGGGTGCCATTCGCGTTCGGGGAAGTACCGCTCCTGGTCGCGCTCATCCCACTTGAGGAAAGAGCCAGCGATCGGGTCGATTTGCCGGTGGCAGCCCGTGCATTGCGGGTCGTCGCGTGTGGGATTGTTGAATTGGCTCGAGGCCTCCGGGTCGATCGGTCGGGTGGCGATCCGCAGGACATCGGTGGCCAAGAAGAGCTCGAGGATTCGCCTTGCCCGATGGCGGTTGCGGTTGGTGGCCGTGGTGGGCATCCGGTTGAGGACGACCGGCGTCGTCAACACCCCGGCATGGGGGATTTCGAAGTCGCCGTCGTCCCGTCGGACAACGATCTGTGCCGGCACGAAGTCGCGCTCGTCATTTGGGTCCTCGAAGTCTACCTGGACGTCGTACAGCAGTGCCGAGTATGGGTTGACCACCGTGTAGTCGGCCGTGAGCATCTCCGAGAAGGGGCGATCGTTGTCGACGATGTACGCGATCAGCTCCAGCGGTTCGCGGGCTAGCGCGCGGTTTGCCTTATCGCGCACGTCAGCATCCAGCATGTCGTAATAGTCGCCGCTGCGGTTCGGGTAGTCGTCGCGGTTGAACAGGTTCACGGCCGCGCTGTTGTAGCGCAGGTAGAAGTCGGTGAGGAACCTGTCGTTGTAGATGTCTTTGAGGCGGTCGCTGAAAGCTTCCTCTTCGAGCAGACCATCGATCAGATCGGGGAGCGCCTGCTCGCCGCGTTCGTCTAGGCGCTCCAGTTCCCGAGCCGAGGGAAGGCGGCCGGCCAGTTGCAGGGTCGCCTTGCGATAGGTGCCATGGGCGTCGAGCTGCTCCACGTCGTCCCAGTTGGGCGCGGGCTCGTCTTCGCAGAAGCCGCCGTCCGAAAGTCGCTCGACAAAGGTGGCCAACGCGGCGTACTCGTCGCTGTCCTTGGAGAGTACTGGGCCGCCTCCATGGCTCATCTCGCCGAGTGGCTTCCGTAGCAAGACCGACGTACCGTCGAACTCGAGCTTGGCAACCGTGGTGAGGTTTTCGATGTTGGCGTCGAGAAAACCAGGGTACGCGGAGGGAACCAGCAGTAGCGCCGCGTTCTGCGCGGTCGCGACTCCGTCCGGGGCGTGGCAGTCGATACAGATACGATCGAGCACAGGCGTCCAGACCTGCCGTGCGAAGTAGGCGCGCTGTGATTCGCACGCCGCCTCGCCGTCGCTACCAGGCGGGCCTTGGCTGTCGGGGCCGGCCTCGGAACTCACTTCTCCGGCGCACGCAGCCAGTAGGAAGAGGAGCGAAAGCCGAGCGATCGACAAGGACTGGACAAGAAAAGCACCGCGCGTGGCACGGCGCGCATATCCCCAAGCAGCACTACCCATCCGTACAACGGTAGGGCGCCCGTCAAAGGGGCGTCAACGCCACATCCGCCGGTCCTGTGGTCAGCTCTGCGCGGCCTCTCACAGCGTGCCCCCGTATGGCTTCGTTGCTTCTGAGGTTTGAACGGCGAATCTGCGCGGAAGTTGCTACTCAGCACGCGGGAGATAGCTTCGTGAAGATTGCCTGCCTGACCAACCAGTATCCAATGGTCAGGCCACACGTTCATTCGACGCGAGATCGAAGCCGCCTCACTACGAATTCCGGCGGCGCAGAAGGATACGTGGGACCCAAAGAGGGCAAGGCTTGAACGGGGCTCACGGCCGTGGGGGGCCCGGGAGCCGAACCTGGGCAAGGTGCTCAGCGCCGAACGCGGGGTTTGCGACAAAGCCCTTCGGTTACTCGATCCCTTCGCGCGCATGTTCAGCTAGAGCGTGGGCACGTGCTGCACCGGCCACGTGTGGCCGCATCCACGTTGGGCGGTCACGCCGGACCACCACTTCATAGAGGGTGCCACCCATTGGGGCATTCTCGAGCTGAACGTGATCGGCGATCTGCGCGTACTCGAGTGGGTCCTCGCTCATGCTCGCAATGACTTCCTGGGCGTCTCGAGCGTTTGCCGTGTGCAGGTACAGCTGACAGACCGTCTCTCGACAATCGATCTGATGAAGCGTTGCGGCCGGGTCCCCCGTCCGTCCCGGGAACTCCGTACGCAGCTGCTCAACCCACGTTGGATCGGGTGCTTCGTCGGCCCAGTCCCTGCGCCATTGCAGGAACTGCTGTGAGGGTTCCCACGGGTATATGGAGCGAGCCTCGGACGGCATATCGCTTTGTGAGGCGATGCTCCCGTGGTCCGTATCCGGAGCCTCCGACGTCCGGGGATCGGGGGGCACCGGAGGTCCGCCACCCATACCGGCCTGTCCCCCTTGCGCGCTCCTCGCCGGCTCGGACCGCTCGCGGATCGTCTCGATTCGCTCACCGAGCGCGGTAGGCACTACAGGCGGGACGTCCGGGTTCCCTGCGCGATCCGCCGGCCTGAACGCCAAGGCGGCCTCTGCGACTGCGCCCTCGCCGTCGTCCACATACCTTTCCGCGGGCTTGTTCATAGCCTCCCGGAAGAGCAGGATGACTAGCAAGACGGCTGCGAGCGCGAGTGTCTTCTTCTTGGAGTTCACGACGCTTGACTCATCCGAACGGCTCAAGGTGCCGGGTCACCCGAAACGTGGTCTGCTCTGCACCAGTCGGCCCAGCCGTCGAGGAAAGGTTGGCGAGTGCTGCCGCGAGGCCCCACGCGTGGGGCCTCGCTGCACACAGCCAAGCTGTTCAGATGACCCAGTTAAATGATGTGCCGGCAATGTGTCCGGAATTGGCGCAGTGGACATTCGAAAAGTCACTGGACTGCGACGAGAAGCATTCGCCCTTTTGGTTGTCGACGCCACGTGTGCGCAACACCTCCCATCCGTGGTTGGGAACGTCATACCAGAGCTCAAACTGGTCGATGACGAGGAGGTCGGTGTCGTTATTCCCTGGGAGGATCTTGATGAAGACATCATGCCAGGGCCGGATGTCGACAAAGAAGAAGTCGTGGCTTTGCGAGATGGAATCAAGAACTCTCGTCTCGCACCTCGCGCGATCGGGCTGCCCGAAGGGCTTGAGGCAAACCTCCACGGTCGCACCGCTCTTGGCCTTGGGATAGTTGCAGGTCATCTTGTTGTCGAGGCGCACAACGTACGTGCCTGTCGAAAAGGCATGAGCTTGCGTGCTCAACCCGAATGTCACCAGCGTGAATGCCGCCATGGCAAGGTGCTTGGCAGCGGGAATCAGTTGCAGAACTCGGACGGTCATGTGTGGTCTTCCTTTCTTGGTACACGCTCTATGGTGTGGATCGCGCTGTCGATACGAGAAGACATGCGAGTTGGAGTGCCAAAGGCAGTGTTTCCGGTCGGCATGCCCTCAGGACACGGGCTCCTCCCCATTTTCTAGCCTGCGGCATGGCGTCGCGGGAGGGGACTATCGTCCCGCCCCAACATGACGCGCGCACCATCCACGCCAGGGTCTGCCGGCTCCTGTCCAGGTTAGATCAGCGTCCACCTGCAGCTGGCCGCAAGCCAAGGTCGGGTCGCTGACCGCGGCACCCGCAACTAGCGGACAGCCTTGAAACCGGCGCAACGCGGCGCAACGTGACAAGGGTGATTTGGGCGTAAGACCTCGCCGCAGCGCGGCGCAACGCGACCAACGCGGCGCAACGTGACAAGGGTGATTTGGGTCTTACCCTCAAACTAACACTTCCATGGTTGTCGAGCTTGCGCCTTGCCCCGATCTCGTGGCACTCGACGCTCCCGAATCCCATCCCGGCCGAAGCGCTCCATCGAATGTTCCGGGCTACGCCGACGGCTCCCTATCCGTGCTGAGCCGCGCGAAGAGCAGGTCGTCGGCCCAGCCGCTGTCGATTCTTCGCACGTTGCGCAAGCGACCCTCCAGTGTGTACCCGCACCGGTGAGCCACTGCCGCCGAACGTTCGTTTTCGGCTGCGCACCGCAGCTCGATACGGTGAATGCCCGCCTCGAAGCAGGCCCTGCTGAGGGTGCGTACGGCATCACTCACGAGTCCGCGGCCTTCGTGGCTGCCCGCGATCCAGTATCCAATCTCGCACCGCCGGTGGTCGGCGACCACGCCGGACACCCCGGCGCCTCCAACTAACCGACCTGAACCGACCGGGACCCGCTCGACAATCAGGTAGCCGAACGCGGCCGCCTGTTGCCGGCGTTGTTGCCCCTGCTGCAGCCTAGCCCGTTGGCCTGCCACGTCATGGACGTCCACCACCCAGTGCGAGGCCTTTGTCAACCGCTGCCGGTCGCCATCGACCACGTCAAACAGCTCTACGGCGTGCTCGGGGCCCGCCGCATGCAGCGCCACAAGACGACCCTGGAGGCAGGTCGGAAGCCGTATCTGGGGGCTTGCGGTCATGCGATCATCAAGAGGAGAGCGACGTGGTCGCGTGGTCCCGGCCCGCTCACGCATCGCTCGCCGTCCTGGTGGCCGAAGGAACACCGCCGCCTCGCGGCGCACAGTGTGTCGCAACGCTAGCGACCTGACAAGCGCCTTGCCGGTCGCGCGCCACGCGGCGAGTGCAAAGAACGGCTTGGCATCGGGGCCATTCTCGACCGGTTGCCACTCTGTGTGCGGCGTGTGCCGGCAGTCCCCAGAAGGTCTTCCCATGACAGCACCGGCTCGGGCAGGTACCGTCTGTGCATGCATGTAGTGGAAGGGGCACTCTCGGCGGGTTGGTTTCTGTTCGAACGTCGGCGCCACGAAGAGGCGCTGGCGAAAGCACTGGAGGCGCTGGCGGCCGAGCCGGAAGACCTGGAAGCGCACTACCTGGCGGGGTTGTGCCACGCGTCCGAGGAGCG
>JAPPOR010000737.1 GCA_028817905.1 Myxococcales bacterium | reverse complement strand
GCTAGCTAGTGCAGATGCCCGCGGTCGATCATCCGGCGGCAGGCTGTTTCGAGCGCGTGCGGGAGGTTGGCGCCTCCGAGCACCCGTTCCGCGTCCGGTGTCGTTAGATGGGGTGCTAGCTGCAAGCGCACATCCAGGGGGGCGTACGGGTTGAGGGTGAGGGCCAACTTGATCGGGTAGCGTACGATCCAGCGTGGGCTCCGGAATACCTCACGCAGGACCTCGGCCCGCACGGGTCGCCGTGAGGAGAGTCGCAGCACGTCGTTTTCGGTGACCGTAGGATTCAGAAGGACGATTCGGATGACGTCCGGATGGGGATCGCGCAGCACCCGCGCAAGCAGGTCCCGGTCTCGTCTGCGGGCGAGGCTTTTGCGCTCGCCGAGGGCCAGGGGGCGTCCTGCTCCGAAATCGGGCACCTGGAATGCCGCCTCCTCTTGTTCTGGCTCAAGCGCCGGAGGCGTCAGCAGCGCGGCCGGGGCCGCCTGGTCGCCGGCCAAAAGGTGTCTGCGGACCGCCTCCCGGAGGGGAGCGCAGGCGTCGTCGGCCAGGGCGAGCGAGATACATTGCAGCAGGTCGGTATGGTCAGGGTCGCGGGACTCGGCGCCGTGGACCGCCAGCACGAACACTTCTGCAACCCTTTCTGAGGGCATTTCCCGAAGCATTTTCCGCAGGTAGCCCGCTCGCACGGCCATGTCCCGTACCTTGCGAATGCGCCGTGCCAGCTGGCGAGCGCGGACGTCGGATTCCACGGATCCATCGTGCCGCCAATTGTAGCGGTACACCAGTCTGACGTGCTCGGATCCGATGATCTTCGGTTCACAGTTGATACAATTTCGTTATCTCGACTTTATGGAAATAGGCAAGCGGCTCAGATGGTTATGCTTTCCGAACAATGGCCTGGTTCCGCTCAACACGAGATCCTGACGTGGCCGCATTCGAAGCGGATGCGCTGCAACATTTGGATGCCCTGTACGCCAATGCGCTGCGGCTGACCCGCAACGAGGCGGATGCTGAGGATTTGGTGCAGGAAACCTTCGTGAAAGCGTACAGGTTCCGGCAGCGGTTTGAGGAGGGGACAAACCTGCGTGCCTGGTTGTTCCGCATTCAATACAACATGTTCGTCAATCGCTACCGACGCCACGTGAGGCGCCGCGACATCTATGAGGAGTTGTCCCAAGGCCCGGTCGGCGAAGCCGTCGTGAGCCGTGCGGGCTTGTCGGCGCTATCGGACGCGGATGCCAACGCCTTGCGTCCCATGGTTGCTCGCGAGATCCGCGATGCGCTCGATGCGCTTCCCGAGGACCACCGGACAGCCGTCATCCTGGCCGACGTGGAGGGCTTTTCGTACAAGGAAGTCGCGGAGATCGTCGGCTGCCCCATTGGCACGGTCATGTCGCGTCTACATCGAGCGCGCAAGGTGCTCAAAGAGCGTCTAGCGGTGCAGGCGCAGGCCATGGGTATCGTGCCCGCTCTCGATTCCCAGACGGCAGAGGACGGGGGTGCACTCCGCGCGACCTCGCACGAGGCGCCCGTGTCCATCGCGGACTATCGGCGCGGTAGGAGCGCCAAGTGATGGACTGCGAGCTGGCTCAGAGACATTTGGATGCCTATGTGGATGGAGAGCTGTCTCCGACGGCGGTCTTGGAGTTGGAGGCACATGTGGACGGCTGCGAAGCGTGCGGCGCCCACGTTGAGTTTGCGAATCGATTGAAGCGGACTTTGCGGCAGGAGTTGGCCGCGCCGCCGGCGCCCGCGCGTGTTCAGGCGTCGGTTCAACGAGCTCTGCTCGCGGGGGAAAGTGGCAGCACACGTCTGCGGCGATACAACCATGCGGCGGCTTGGGGGTCGTTGGCAGTCGCGGCTGCGCTTTTGGTGTGGTTCGGAGGCCGGCAAGTGTGGTCACCCTGGGCTTCCGGAGAAACTGCGATCCCGCCGGGAGGCGTCCAGGTGCCGCGTCAGGCCTCGATCTACGGAGATATCGTGAGCCGCCATCAGGAGCCGGAGCCGGTTGAGATCGACACGCCGGAGCCGGAATCGGCCGAGCGCTGGTTCAGCGGCAAGCTCGGTTTTCACGTACGGCCTGTGGCGTTTTCGGAGCCGCAGGTGCGGCTGGTGGGCGCCCGTCTTTCCCATGTTGGGCGACATCGTGCGGCCAAGCTCTACTACGATGTAGGCGATCGTCGTTTGACCGCAGTCGCCTTCGAGGCCACGCCGGAGGTCTTGGGGATGCTGGAGCAGGAGCAGCGTCCCGACGTTCAGGTGGTCCGGATGGGGAACCGCACGGTGCGGTATCACCGTGTGCACGGCTACACTGTGCCGATTATCGAGCACAATGGCATCCTGTACGGCTTTACCGGCGATCTCGACGAGCGACGCATGCTCAGGCTGGTGGGTTCGGTTCAACTGCGGTAGCCCATATCATTCGAGCAGGGGGATTCGGCTTCACCGGGCTTTCTGCAAGCACCCGAACGCGCGCTGGAACCTCGAGGAAAGCGAATGGGCTGCGAAGTCGGAGGACCAAGGCGAGGCACCGAGATGTGGGGCCGCGACCCGGGGGTGGCCCGCACCCATCACCAAGGCGGGTGATGATGGCGTAAGTCATGGCTCGGCAGGGCTTGCGCCGGGAGAGAAGACTCTCTGTGTCGACTGAAAGCGAAAGCGCTGCGGGTTCGAGCAGTTGTGCGAGGGCGCGCGACCTGGCCATCGATGCGGGCCGCGCGCGTCAACGCACCTACTCGGTTTCCCCCAGGCTGTCGCCAGTCGCGGCGTCCTGGTCGTTGAGGGCCGTCCGATTCTTACCCTACGCCGTCGCATAAACGCCTGAAAATGTTCCGGTTTGGGCAGATCTCGTGGTTGACACGAAAGCGCGGGCACCTCTATCCTTTCAGCTGGGCAAGCACGGCCAAATGGACACTGAGCGCCGTCGGCCAGGAGTTTGTAGATGAGTCAGCGCATCCTGATGATCGAGAGCGACACCGGTTTCGCCGATGAGGTGAAGGCGCAGCTCGAGTTGCTCGGCGCGATCGTGGCGATCGAGGGAGACGGCCCGTCTGGGCTGGCCGCGGCCGAACATGAGCGTCCCGATCTCATCCTATTGACGATCGAGCTGCCGGGCATGAATGGCTTCCTGGTCTGCAAGAAGATCAAGAAGCATGACGGGCTCAAGGACGTGCCCCTCATGATCCTTTCAAGCGGCTCGACGCATGAAGTGTTCGAGCAGCACAAGAAGCTTCGGACGCGCGCCGACGATTACCTGACCAAGCCGGTTGCCTTCGATGATCTGCGCCGCCGGGTCGAGCAATTCGTGAAGCTGAACGGGCACAGCAATGGATCCTCCGCGGCCACACAGGCGGAGGAGGACGAGGAAGAAATGATTTACATTCCTTCCGAGCCCGCGCCCGAGGTTGAGGAGTTCGCGGCCGAGGCATTCGAGTCGCTCATGGTGTCGGAGCAGGTATCCGGCGAAGCGAGCGCGGCTGATGCGAGCGCGGCTGATGCGAGCGCGGCTGATGCGAACCCAGCTGCTGCGCACTCGGCTGCGGCGATTCCGGCTATGCTGCCACCCGTGAGGCGGCCAGAGATGCCGCCCGAGGCGCCTCAAGAGGGGGGCGCATCCAAGGAGCAGTTCGAGGCGATGCAGCGTGAGCTGGACGCGGCCCGGCGCGAGCTGCGGGAGGCCCAACGGGCGGCCCAGGATGCGCAGGCGGCCCAGGCGCACGCCGACGAGCGCGCGGCGTCGGCCGAGAAGGCACTGGCTCAGTCGCAAGGCAAGGGCACCGTATCGAGTCGTGAGCTGCTCGATCTGCGGGAGCAGCTGAACAGGAAAGACCGTGAGCTGATCGACCTGCGAGATCAGGTGTCAGCGCGTGACAAGCAGGTCATCGAGGCCAACGATCGGAACCTTGTGTTGGAGCGTCAGCTCGCGGATGTAGGTGACACGACCGCCGAGCAGAGTAGGGATATCGAACGGGTGCGCGGCCAGGTCGAGACACTGACCAATGAGAAGCTCGAGGCGACTCGCAAATCGGTCGAGCTTCAGGGGAGGGCAGAACGGGCCGAAGAATTAGCGACCGAGCTGCAGGAGCAGTTGGAGCGCGAAAAGAGCGAGTACGCGGACGCCCAGGCGGCGATAGCCGCCAGCCATGCGGGGCAACTCGATGAGCTGCGGGAGCAACATGGGCAAGCGCTGGCAGCGACCAAGCGCGCGGCGCAGGAGGAGCAAGCCGCAGTCGAAGCGGACAATCGCGACAAGCTCGAGGCGGTTACCCGAGAGGCTGAGCAAGCACAGAAGGCCGCGCTGGCGAATAGTGAGCGGCGCGTCAGCAAGGCGCTGGAGGATGCGGCCCTGGCAGCCGCCGACGAGCGGGACCGGGCGCTTGCGGAACTGCGTACCGAACTCGAGGCCGATGCGGACTCCCGGGTAGCGGCCCTATCGGCTAGTCACAAGGCGGAGCTGACAGCCCAACTTGAGCAGGTCAGGTTGAAGCTCGAGGCGGAGCTCTCGTCGGCCAAGGCGTCGCACCAGCAGGAGATGGCTCGGGTCGGGCGCACGCTCAACGAGGCCCAGGCCCGGCAGGCAGTGCTTGAAGAGCGCTCGGAGCGCGCCGAGGGCGAAGCGGGTGCGCTGAAGGAATCAGTAGCCCAGCTTACGGCCGAGCGCGACGACAAGAGTGGAGAGCTCAACGCTACCCGTGCGGAGCTCAGTACGCTGCGCGAGCGTTTCGCGCGCGACGCGGCACTGCTTGAGCGCGTTCGCAAGGCGCTGGCTATCGGCATGGGTTTGCTGGAGGAGCAGCAGCGGGAGGACTGACCTGAACGTTCCCTTCGGGAAGCTTCAGGCCAGGTTCTTTTGCACGGAGAGGGCCACGCGGCCCTCTCCCCCCGCCGGCCCCAAGCCGTCGGGGCCCGCCTCCGCCTATGGCGTCCGGCTCCTGGTTGTCGCTCGAATGGGACTGGCCGGGAACACGCGTAGGTGTTCCCGCTAGCTAGCTAGCTAGACGCTGCCCCGGAAGGGGCACGCGCCGCTGGCACTACCGAAGCACGAGTCGCTTTCGTTGGCCCGGGGCGAGGGTAAGCGTTCGACTGAGGCGACGAGTAGGGCTGTCGGCTACTACCCGGTGGGTCCCGGGAGTCAGGCGTGTTGTCACCGGAGCCTGACCCAGAGACTTACCGTCGATCGTCACGTCGCCGAACGGGATCACGACGACCGTGAGGGTTGCCCGCGCGGATTTCCTGCCGGCAGGGGAGCTGTCTGTCCCCTTGCGATGCTGGCGATGTTCGCTTGGTTGTTGGGGTTGGCCGGTTGTCGGATCGTTCTGGAACTGCCCGACCAGCGGGTTCTGCGTAGCGGCCGTGGTAGTGGGGCTTGGAGGCACCGGGCTCGGTGCCTCACGGGGCGTGGCTTGGTGTGGCGTAGCTTGGTGTGGCGTAGCTTGGTGTGGCGTAGCTTGGTGTGGCGTGGCTTGGTGCGGCGTGGCTTGGTGCGGCGTGGTACCGGTCACGGCCCCTGACGGTGGGGGGGTGACGACGTGGGCAGGCTCCGTGGCTGCCTGGCTCTGTATGTGAATGTCCGGCTCCGGCCCACCGACCAGCAGCCAGCCCAGCAACAGTCCCGCAGCGGCCGTCGAGGCGACCACCCTTGGCAACCACCGGGGGCGACCAAAGGCCGTATCCAGGTGTTCGTAGCTTTCGTCGTGGCCAGTGAGAGTGCTGCCGGTCACGTCTTGTGTGCCCACGCCAGGTGGGTGGGCGGCCGTGTGTGTGAGATCGGGAGGCCGGCGTGGTGCCGTCGAGTCCAGGGCGAAGTCGGCACCCCGACCGCTCGCATTTGGAGTTTGGGGCGTTAGCCGTTCGCCGCTCTGATAGGCGACCGCGGTGTCCTCTAGCTGCCCCTCGACTAGCGGCCCCTCGACGGCTACGGGCGGGCCTGCCACCTGTCCCACGGCTTGCGCCAATCGCCAACGTGCTCGGGGGTCCAGCGGAAGGTCGAGCAATCGGTCCGTGAGCGCCGCGGCGGACTCGGGGCGCTCCTCCGGGTTGGGCCTGAGAAGCTGCTCGATCGTTTGGCAGAGACCCGCCGGAGCGCCCGGAGCAAGCTGTTGCAGCGGGTCGTGTTGACCCATCGCCGCCAGGGCCATCGTCGCCACGTCTGTGGCCCCCTCGTAGGGTCGTCTGCCGCTCAGACACTCAAAGAGTAGGACCCCAAGGGAAAAGAGGTCGCTGCGGGCCGTGTATACGCCAGTTTGGGTGTACTCCGGTGCCATGTACGGCACCTTGCCCTTCACGACCCCCGTGACCGTGTGGCGAGTGGCGCCCGATTCCACCTTTGCGATACCGAAGTCCGTCAGCTTGATCTCGCCGTCTGCACTGAGCAACACATTGGACGGGGAGACGTCGCGGTGGATCACCCCGCCCCGATGGGCGATTCCAAGGGCTGTGCCCAGATCGATGGCGACCTGGACACAGATCGCGGGCTACAGCCGTCCTCGCACACCGAGCAGACCGTTCAAATCGCAGCCCCGGACGAGCTCGAGCGCTAGGTAGTACTGGTGGTCCTGCTGCCCGAAGTCCAGCACCTGCACGATCGTTGCGTGCTGGAGGCTGGCGAGGATTCGGGCCTCTGCCAGAAATTGGCGGACGAATTCAGGGTGGCTGGCCATGTCTGGCCGGATGCACTTCAGGCATACCTGTTGGACGAAGCCCCCCGGACCGGTGCGCTCCGCGACGAAGGTTTCCGCCATCCCGCCTGCGCCGAGCTGGCGCAGCACCCGATAGGGGCCGACGCACGTGGGCTGGGCCTGCTCCATCGTGGGGAAGCTATAGCAGAAACAGAGCCGCTAGGATTCCGGGGGCCGACGGAGAGGGTATCCGTCCTTAAGGTGTCTCCTCAGGTCTGGTACACGTCGCCGACGGGCATGGCGCATCTTCGTACCAGGGAGCTGATCGTAGAGCTGGCACGGCAATTTTACAGGCTAGGATGGGTGACGGGTACCGGGGGCGGAATAGCCATCCGTAGCGATGATCGCATCGTCTTGGCGCCGAGCGGGGTCCAGAAGGAGCACATGAGGCCCGATGACATGTTCGAGCTCGACCTGGAGGGCGAGGTCCTCGTGCGCCCAAGTCGGGCAGAACTCCGTCCCAGTGAGTGCGCGCCGCTGTTCCTGCATGCGTTTCGCAAGCGTGACGCGGGTGCTGTGATCCACAGTCACGGCATGTTTGCAATGCTGGCAAGTTTGACACCCGGGCCGGAGTTCGTTTGCAGCCAGCTCGAGATGATCAAGGGCATTGCCGGCCACGGCTACCACGACCGGGTCCGGGTACCCATCATCGACAACACGGCGCACGAGTGTGACTTAGCAGACGCACTTGGAGAAGCGATCGATGGGTATTCGGAAACCCAGGCGGTACTCGTTCGAAGGCATGGCGTCTACATCTGGGGCCGCGATTGGGTCCACGCAAAGACCCAAGCCGAATGCTATCACTATCTGTTTGAGGCGGTGGTGAGAATGCGCGCCCTAGGCCTTGAGCCTGAGGCAGCGCGGCCCGTCGGTCAATCCGAGCATGGAGGCAAGGCATGAAAGCCCACTGGATGGAAGGCTCACAGCCGATCTCGCAGGCCGAGCTACTGGACGAAGGCATACCGAACAGCCAGCATTCTACCGATGTATCGCGCTATCGGGCACGGCTCGACGAGTTGAAGGGCCGGCGGGGCTACGTTCAAGAGGACGTTGTCGCGTTGGGCCCCGACACGCCCAATCTCGATGCGGTCTGCGCAAAGTTCGTGGACGAGCATCACCATGACGATGATGAGGTGAGGTTCGTGCTGGCGGGTGAGGGGATTTTCGACATTCGGTCGCGGGACGATCGCTGGATGCGAGTCCAGGTGGAGGCGGGGGATCTGATCGTCGTTCCCGCCCGGCGGCATCACCGGTTTCTGCTTACCGAAAAGAAGCGGATAGAGTGTATCCGCCTCTTCAAGGATGTTGCCGGCTGGGAACCACACTATCGTTGACGGTGTAGCCTGAGCCGTTTTTCGCTCGCCCATCGGGTCGTCGGCGCGCACGGTTGAGCGGTCGTGACCGAGGCCGCGGCCGGCGGGATTTGTGCTATTCAAGGTCCGTGGTGGCCACCGGCTTTGTCGCGTGAGGACTCTTGCGTGGTATCGATACCATTCGGATTGAACCGCGATCTGCAACTGCTCGAAGGCGTGCTGGCGCTGAAGCGCAATGGGCGCGACACGATTGCGTTGCAGCTCCAGCGGCATGCGGAGCATGGTGCGGAGCGGCTTTTCCTCTCTTTCGCCGAGCGCCGCTACACCTACGGCGAAGCCAACGCCATCATCAACCGGCATGCCTACGCATACAAGGTCTTGGGCATCGGCCCCGGGGACGTGGTGGCGCTCGTTCTCGACTCGCGTCCGGAGTACGTCTTTCACGTGCTGGCCCTTCACAAGATCGGCGCGGTCGCGAGTCTCGTCAACCATCACGTGACCGGTGATGGGCTGGCCCACGCGCTTCGGATCTGCCGGCCCAAACATATCGTGGTCGGCTCCGAGAACTGGCCGGCGTTTGCGGAGATCCACGACCGGCTGGCGGGGCTCGCGGATGACCAGATCGACGTGGATGTGGACCCTGACCAACCTTGCGATGTCGATGCCCCTGTGTTCCAGGACAGGCTTGTCGACGCTTCCACGTCCAATCCGCCGGAGGCCGGGTCTCAAGCCCTGGACTCTCAGGCGGCGTTTATCTATACGAGCGGGACGACTGGCCTCCCCAAGGCGGCTCGGGTCTCCCACATGCGCATGTACCGGGCCGGGCGAGTCTGGGCTGGCGTGGGTTTCCGCTATCGGCCTGGGGATGTGTTGTACATTTGCCTGCCGCTCTACCACAGCAACGCGATGTTGCTGGGGCTCTCCAGTGCCATCACGGCCGGTGTGGCTGTCGCTCTGGCACGCCGGTTCTCCGCCGCGCAGTTCTGGGAGGACATCCGCAGGTTCCGATGTACGTCGTTCCTCTATATTGGTGAGCTTTGCCGCTACCTGGTGAAGGCGCCGCCGGCGGCGACCGATCGGGAACACGGGTTGCGGTCGATCTCTGGCAACGGTTTGCGTCCTGACATCTGGGAGATATTTCGAGATCGCTTTGCGATCTCGAGGATCGTCGAGTTTTACGGTTCCACGGAGGGCAACTGCGTCACCTTGAACGGCCCCGGCGTACCTGGGTCGGTCGGTCCGCTGTTGCCCGGTATGGCTCTGGCCCGCTGGGATTCGGAGACCGAGGACTTCGTGCGTGATCGGCGAGGCTTCGTCGTAAAAGCCAGACGCGGGGAGAGTGGGGTCCTACTGGGGCGTACGAGCAACTCGCTGGCGTTCGAAGGTTATCAGGATGACCGCGAGACGGAGGGCAAGTTGCTGCACAGTGTGTTCAAGGAGGGGGATTGCTACTTCAATACGGGCGACCTCTTGCGGGTAGACCACCGGTTCTTGCTCTACTTTGTGGACCGCTTGGGAGACACGTTCCGTTGGAAAGGCGAGAACGTCGCAACGCTCGAGGTCCAGGAACAGATCAGAAGGTGTTCATCGGTCGAGGAGGTCACGGTCTACGGGGTGCAGATTCCTGGTACGGATGGCCGAGCCGGGATGGCGGCGCTTGTCATTGCCCAAGGGGAGCGTTTCGATCCGGTGTCCTTTGCAGCGCATGTGGACAACACCTTGCCGAACTACGCGCGACCTGTGTTCGTGCGCGTCCTGCGTCGCCTGGAAACCACGTGCACGTTCAAGGTCAAGAAGGCGGATCTTCAGCGGCAGGGCTTCGACCCCACGGCCTGCACCGACCTGCTCCTGTTCCGGCACCCTGAAAGCAGGGAGTACGTTCCCCTCGACCCGGGCCTCCACGAAGCGATCTTGAGCGGCAGGTTCAGCCTATAGTTAGGCTCTGCTCCGCCCGACGAGGTGGGGGACCCGGGCGCTACCGAAAATCACTGGCGCTGCAGCTCATTGCCCGGGAGCGCCGCAGGCGCGACCCTAGTTCCCTTGAGGTGCGGCGCGTTCCGGCACGAAGGACCCGAGCAAACCTGGTCAAGCGGACTAGCCCGCATCCATCACCAAATCACGCGCCCTCGCACAACTGCTCGACTCCGCAG
>JAPPOR010000266.1 GCA_028817905.1 Myxococcales bacterium | reverse complement strand
CTGGGTGACTGTGCGCCAGCGTAGAATAGCGCTTCGAAGGACGATCCGGTTCCTGCCTTCGCAGAACCGTCTGATACGAGTGCCCAGGGCCAACCGCCTGACCCGCCGAGCCCCCCCGAACGCCAGGCTCCCAGCAGGACCTCCGCACAAGTGCCAGAGCCTCCCATCGCGGGTACACCTGCGGCGGGCGGGCGACCGAGCCGGTCAACCCCACCTCGCGCCGACCCTCCGGACCAGCCACCGCTCCCGGGGGCCCCGATCGCTCCGTTCCCCGTGCAAGCGCCGGATCCCCAGAACGAGCTGGTCCTGCTGGTGCCGACCGACGCCCGTGCGCCACAAACAGCCCGCCACGCCTCCCCCGGCGCTCATCGGGGGGACCTTGCTGGTCACAGCCGATGGCCGCTTTGCGGCCGCGGCCGATCCCGACCGCGGTCGGGTCTCGGTGGTAGAGCTCGATGGGATGGCCTTGCGGCACACCCTCGAGTTCCAGGCGGGGGATCGGCCGGCGCGCCTGGCCGAAGATGGCGACGGCCGCCTGCACGTGACGCTGCGTGGCGCCGGTGCGGTGGCCAGCTTCGATCCCGGAACGGGCAGGCTGCTGGCACGCAGTCCCGTGTGCCCGGCTCCCCGCGGCCTTGCCTACGACGCCAGGCCGACGCCATGCGGGTCGCCTGCGCTAGTGGCGAAGTCGCGACTTTGCCGCTCATGGAGCTGTCGTCGAGGGCATCCTCTCCCCAGCTGATCGAGGCGACCTCAGTCCGGATCGAGAGCGACCTGCGAGACATCCTTCCCCTGGACGGGGAGCTCTTGCTGACCCGCTTCAAACGGGCTGAGACCTTGCGGATCGCAACGGACACGTGGGCGCCCGTCGACGCGCGCGTCAGGCCCGCACGCGTGCCCTCCAAATTCAACGAGCCCAGCGGGGCGGTGGTGGTCGACTATCTCGTGCCCGAAGTCGCCTGGCGGACGGTTGCGCTGGCCGATGGAGGCCACTTGATGGTTCATCAGGGCGCCCGTCAAGGCGAGATTCCGCTGGAAGTGTCGGACGCCGATCGCCGCCGCCATGCGGGCAGCCCCTACGGCGGCCAGGGAAAGTGCGACAGCGTGGTGCAGACGGTGCTGACGCACTTCGATGGCGCAGGGAAAGTGCTCGGGTCGGTGCTGGTCGATGCGGTCCTGGCGGTCGATGTGGCGGTCTCTCAGGAAGGGATAGTGGCGATCGCACAGGCAGGGGCCCGGGACCCGGCACAGCCGCGACCCGTGCTCGTGCCCAAGGACGAAGTGGAACGGGTGCGCGCAGGGCTAGTGGACCCGGAGCCGTTCGGACCGGCGGGCACCGGCGTACTCCTGCTGAACATCGACGACCTCAGCAACGGAATGTCGGCGAGCGTTCCCTGCTTCCGGCCCCGGCGCGGTTTCGTAGCAACGGACGGCCAAGTCACAGCGGTTGCGTTCACCCCGGATGACCGTCTTGTGGTCCAACAGCGAGCACCCGCCAAGCTGACCCTACGCGACAGCACGGGCGAAACCACCGTGGAGCTACCACTGACCAACGCGTCCTACGGAGACCGCAGCTACTACGATACCGGCCATGAACTGTTTCACCGCGACGTGGGTGCGGGCGTCGCGTGCGCCTCGTGCCATCCCGAGGGCGGCGACGATGGCCATACCTGGCGGTTTTCGGGCTTCGGCCCGCGCCGTACCCAGGCGGTCAACGTGGGGCTCGCGAACACCGCCCCATTCCACTGGGCCGGCGACATGCCCGACTTCAAAGCCCTGCTCGACGAAGTCATGGTCGGCCGCATGGGCGGCGTCCATCAGAGCACCGAGCGCATCGGCTCGCTGGAGCAATGGCTCTACTCGCTGCCGGCCCCGGTGCGCACGCCCGATGACCCCGCCGCCGCGCGCGGGCGCACGCTATTCGAAGGCGCCGCCGATTGCGCCAGCTGTCATAGTGGACCGCAACTCACCAATAGCGAAACGGTGTAAGCGTTCGAGTTTCCGCGTTCTTCCGCATCTCAGCCACAGGGCCGACGCTGC
>JAPPOR010000784.1 GCA_028817905.1 Myxococcales bacterium | reverse complement strand
CAACCTGACCAAACTTGACGCAAATGTCCATGACCACTCTGGTCAAGGGGACTAGTGTAGATACTCCGACAGCGCTGGATCCGCGGCGGCGTCCAGAATCTCGCGATAGCGCTCGTCGTCCTCGAGGTACAACTTGTAGAACGCGATCATATAGCGGGACTGAACGTCGTAGTGCGAACCCCGGCTGTTGCTCGTGAGGAAGTGACTGGCGCCGCCGAACTCCACGTAGTACTTCTCCACGGAGTCGGAAAGGCTGTTGTAGAATAGGCGCGAATTGGAGCTGTTCCCGGCGATGGTGTCGTTCTCCGCTGCGATGAACATCGTAGGGGCGACGATCGACCGGAAGCTTGTGCCGGGTTGCCAGGCCTGCAGTGGCATCGCGCAGTGGATCTTGTCGCCGAGCTCCGCCGCTGCCCATAGCGATCCGCCTCCGCCCATGGAATGGCCCGTGACGCACACGCGGTCGGGCGCGAGCTTACCTGCAAGCGGGCCTCCACTGCGTTCGTTCTCGGTCGCGATCTGCTCGAACGCCGCCTGCAAATCGGTGGAGCGCTGCTGCGGGAAGTCACCCGTGGTGGTCGGCGTGGTCAGCAAGATGGCGATGCCATGGGAGGCAAGCAACGGGCCGAGAAAATCCTTGTACTGCTCCTTGGTCGCAGTGAAGCCGGGAGAGAAGACCACCGAAGCGAAGGGCTCCGGAGCGTCGGTGGGATAGTACATGACCGAGGACGAGTAGGTTCGGTTGTCGAGCCCCTCGGTGTAGGACTCATAGGCGTACGGGCCCATCTGGTTCACGTCCACCTCAGCATCACGCGGCCATCCCCCGGGCGCAGCCTGGCTGACGGGAGCGGCGCCATCGTCGCCTGCAGGCTCGGTCCCCCCTTCGCCGTCAGGCGTTTCGGCGTTCGGCATGCCCGTTGGTGCCTCACCGCCGTTATCACCGCTGCCTTCGGTTTGTGCTCCCTCCATCGGTAACGGGCTCCCGGCCGATGGTGGGCTCGCGGTCGATGGTAAGCTGGCAGTCCCGGTCGCCGGGGCCTGCTCGTCCTCGTCTCCACCGGTCATCGCCGAAGACGCGGGCGGCAAGGCGGCCCGAGCTTGAGGGCCCCCCATGGTCGCCGCGCCAGTGCCGGCGGTCGGCATTGACCCCGCTGCCCCGTCCATCGTCGTCGCCGCTCCCGCGGACGGCTGCTCAGCGCCCGTAGTCGCATCGTCGGAAGACCCGCACGCAGCCAGCACGATCACCCACGCCAGCGCCGCAGGCATCGAGCCCCTCTTTCGCACCTCACACAGATCCATCGCCAACTCCATTTCATCGCGCAAGGGGTGGATCGGCACCCATACACCACCGCGCGTGCCCGCAGCTTGCCGTGGCTGGGGCACATGGCAAGCGAGGAACGTAGGAAAGTGCACCTGCAAACAAATTGCTGCAGGAGCCAACGGTGTGGCCGACGGGCGCACAACAATAGCCAACAAGTGCCGCCCCCGCAAGCGTTCTAGCTAGCCAACGCCAGGCGCTTCGCGGCCGGTTTGAACGACATACTCGCTGTATCCCCCGCCGTACGCGTGGGTTTCGCCGTGGTCGAGCTCCAGAACGCGGTTGGACAGCGCGCTCAGGAAGTGGCGGTCGTGGGAGACGAATAGCATCGTGCCCTCAAAGCCGCGTAGCGCCTCGACCAGCATGGCCTTGGTATCCACGTCCAGGTGGTTGGTCGGCTCGTCGAGCACGAGGAAGTTGGGGGGATCGTAGAGCATGCGCGCGAGAACTAGACGCGCCTTTTCACCACCGGAAAGAATCCGACAGGGCTTGTCGGTGTCGTCGCCCGAAAAGCCGAAGCAGCCCGAAAGGGTCTTGAGCGAGCCGACGGTGGCAAGCGGAAACGCGTCGTGAAGGGTGTCGAAGACGCTGCGGTCGCCGTCGAGCAGGTCCATGGTGTGCTGCGCGAAGTAGCCGAGCTTGACGCCTGCGCCGATCGTGACCGTTCCGGCGTCAGGGGCGGTCGCGCCGGCCACCAGCTTGAGCAGCGTGGATTTGCCCGCGCCGTTGATGCCCATGACACACCATCGCTCCTTGCGGCGAAGCAGCACGTCGAAACCGTTGTAGATTTGTTTCGAACCGTAGGCCTTGCTGACGCCGGCTAGACGCGCAACGTCGTCGCCCGATCGAGGGGGACGCTTGAACTCGAAGTGGACCACCTTTCGCCTGCGAGGTGGCTCGACCTTGTCGATCTTGTCGAGCTTTTTGACCCGAGACTGGACCTGAGCCGCGTGGCTGGCCCGCGCTTTGAAGCGCTCGATAAAGGCCTTCTCCTTGGCCAACATCGCCTGGTGCCGGGCATACTGGGCTTCTTTCTGTGCGTTCGCCAGGGCCCGTTGGTCCTCGTAGAAGTCGTAGTTGCCGCTGTAGGAAATCAGTTCGCCAGCGTCGATCTCTACGATCTTGTCTACGAGCCGATTCATGAACTCGCGATCGTGGGAGGTCATGATCAGGGCACCCTCGAAGTCGCGCAGGAACCCCTCAAGCCATAGAATCGACTCGATGTCGAGGTGGTTGGTGGGCTCGTCGAGCAGCAGTGCATCTGGCCGCATCAGGAGAATGCGCGCGAGCGCGACCCGCATCTTCCAGCCTCCCGAGAGCTCGCCCACGTCGCCCGCCACCCTGTCCGGATCAAACCCGAGGCCGGCGAGGATCGCCTGGGCATTGGCTTCGAGTGAGTAGCCGGAGAGCTCGTCGAAGCGCGCCTGTACTTCGCCGAAGCGCTCGACGAGCTTGTCCAGCTCATCGACGCGTTCCGGATCAGCCATCGCCTGCTCCAGCTGCGAAAGCTCAGCGGCCAAGTCGCTCACCTCACCCGCGCCCGCCATCGTCTCGGCCAGGACGCTGCGCCCCGTCATTTCGCCCACATCTTGGCTGAAGTAGCCGAGGGTGGTGCCCCGGTCGATGGACACCTGGCCGCCATCAGGGACCTCCTGCCGCATGATCATCCGGAAGACGGTCGACTTACCTGCCCCATTGGGGCCGACGAGGCCGACCTTCTGGCCGCGCTGGGCGGTCATGGAGGCTTCCAGAAACAGGATCTGGGAGCCGTGCTGCTTGGACACGGATGCTAGATGAATCATGGCTGCTGACTGTCCGAAAGGCGGATTCCGGCGGGAGTTTTAGCCTGCATCCAGCGCCAAGGCACGCGCCGTCGAGCAGATGATCGGCTTCGCAGGGCCTTCGGGGGGGAACCCTCGACGTACTTTCGACTGCACGGAAACGCTGCGGAGTCGAGCAGTTGTGCGAGGACGCGTGATTTGGTGATGGATGCGGGCCGGCCCGCATCCATCACCAAGGCACGTGATGCTCGTGCAAGTGATCGGCTTCGCAGGGCTTTCGGTGAAGGAGGGAATACTCGCTGTATTTTCGACTGAAGCGAAAGCCCTGGGGAGTCGAGCAGTTGTGCGAGGACGCGTGATTTGGTGATGGATGCGGGCTAGTCGAGGCGCCAACCTTCGGGGCTGGTGGTGGATTCCAGTTCTTCGAAATCCTGGTCCCATTCGAAGCTGAGGAAGGCGTTCCAGCCTTCGACCACCTCGTAATAGTGTCCGCCGTACTTGACCTGGTAGCCCGGCAAGCGGCTTGGATGGAAGGCTCCCGCGCGCCCACTGTTCTCGATCCAGTCCAGCTGGTAGCGGCCCGGATCCTGAGCGGCCCGCGTTGAAAACCACAGCGCCTGGGATGCTTTGCCCTTGCGGGAGAAGCTGCATTGCAGGAACTCGTGCTCTACGCTGCGGGTGGTGGGTTGGCCTGCGCCTTCGGTCGAGATTGTGCCCTCGTCCCCAGGATCGGCGGCCGCAGCACCCACCTGGGATGAGGTCGGCAACGTGATGATCTCCGCGCCGCTGCGCGCCGCGTGGTCCGCCTCGCTCGCCGCCAGCGAGTCGAAGCGCTCGGCTCGAAGCACGACGCATGGCGTGTTTCGGGAGATGACGATCTGGTGGACCTCCACCTCGTCGATCGCACTCAGCTTGCTGTCGACCTCGCGCTGGATGTCCTGCACATGCCTCCTTCGCAACACGATCGTTCCCGAGTTGTAGAACTGGATCTTCTTCAAGTCTTCGAGCCCAAGCCGATTGTTGCGCCGAATGGCCGTGGTGAACGGCGTGTACGAACAGCCGGGCAGGAAGGTCAGCGCCAGAAGAAGGAGGGCCGGAAAGGTCAGTGAGGTGCGCATGGAATCTGTGGCATGGCCAGGCGAGGGTGCCGGGGTCGCTGGACCTGGGTGTACTTCGGGCCTGGGTTCAACGGTCGAGGGATGCCAGTCTGCGACGTGTGTTCCGCAGTTCGTAGGTATAGTAGTTGCGCAAGACGCGCCGGACATAGCGGCGTGTCTCCTGGAACGGGGGCACGCCCGCGTGGACGTTCACCGCCCTGGGTCCCGCATTGTACGCCGCAACCGTCTTGACCAGGTCACCATCGTACTGGTTGGTCAGCACGCGCAAGTAGCGAGCACCCCCAAGCACGTTCTGGCGGGGCTCGTAGGGGTCTTGGACGCCCATCTCGAGCGCGGTTGCGGGCATCAGCTGCATCAGTCCAATCGCCCCCTTGCGGGATACGGCATGGGCGTCGAAGCCGCTTTCGACGATCATGACGGCATAGAGTAGGGCTTCGGGCAGCTGGTACACCAGGGCCGCCTCGCGGATCAGTGGCAAGTAGGTTAGGGGAGTGAGGCGGGCCGGGGGTCTGCGTTCGCTGGCGACCGCGTCCGCCGGTCGGCTAGGCGGCCGCTTGTCAGCGCGCGGTCTGGGTCGCCATGCGCGGTTCGGTTGCCAATGTACGTAGTGCACCTCACCGAATAAATCCACGTAGCGAAATCCTCGGGACGGTGCTTCCGCCAGTGCGGAGCTCGTTGCTACCAGGGCTCCGAGGACCAACCCGGAGATGCTTCCGGCGCATTGCGGCATCACAGAGGATTTCGGCTTCGTTGAACGCGCGGTCATGACGGCCACCGGTCTTCGCGGGGAGGCAAGAGAACGTGCCAGTCGAGTCGACGGCACAGGCGTGCGCGGCTCGGTCTACAAACGGTTATGCGACGGCTGCGCAGCATACGGGAATGGTAGGTAGCTGTAGGATGCTCCGCCAAGTATTCGGCCGGCTGCCCAGGCAACTGTGGCGGGAATGGGGGTACGATCGGAGCTCATGCCTGCATGGCTACCCATCCTGTTTGCCGCCCCAGGTGCGGGGGCCCTGATGGGGCTGCTGCTCTATCGGACCCATCTATGGCGACCGCTGGGACCCTTTAGGATCTGGCCCCTGTTTGTTGGCTTGTGCGTTCTGCCCCTGTCCGCCGTCGGAGGCGAGGGAGTGCGCGACGCAGTGTTCGTCTACTTTTGGGCGTTGGCGATCGCGTTCTTCGTCGACGCCGGGTGCCGACTGTTTGCGTGGGTCCGCCATGGCCCCAAACGACAACGCTTGCCGGCACTGTTTGACCTGGCCGTGCTGGCTACCTTCTACCTGGCCCTGTTGGCAACCGAAGTCGCGACGGGAAGCTTGGCCTGCGAGCCCTATCAACATCCGTTTCCGCGCGACCTGCCTGCGGGTCTGGACTCACTCGAGTGCAGGTGGCCGCTGTCGGACGCGAATCACATCCAGGTCGACGGCGATTTCATCCGCATCGGAGCCTACATGCGCGGCGCTTCAGACCAGCCAAGCGCACACCAAAGTGAGCGGCCCCAGGCCGTTTCCGAGGTGGACCTGCAGATCCACCCAAGCGCGGAAGGTTGTCGTGCGGAGGGGAGCGGGGGGTACATCGACCCCGAGGGACCGTCCGGCCGTCCAGAACTCGTGCTGTGCCGGGACCAGTGCAGACGCCACTACCACAGCTTGACCGTCATGGTGCGCCACCGCTGCGATCTCGCCGATGACGGCGCGCTCAAGCTGGCCCCCCTGCACGCCCTGTAGGGGAACGTCATGCGACGCACACGCCGCCCTCCAGGTGCGCGCCGACGTTCTCATATTTATGTAAAATTACACTTGTAAGGTCGGTGATAGTACCTAGAATTGGGTATGTTCTTGCAGTCGGTCTTGCCCGGGGATCGAAGTCACGAAGGATCCGGGCTGGGCTCCTCTTGGATCGGAAGGATTGGTTTTGATGAAACAAAATTGGTTGCTGCCTCTTGCCTCGGCGTTGGCGCTCTCGGTCGCCTGGATTGGTGACGACGGCCTGATAGCGCCTCACCCTGTGGGGGATCGTGTGGCGGCGGATGACGCCACGGACACCATTGCAGCCGGCAAGAAGAAGAAGAAGAAGGGCAAGAAGGACAAGCGCAGCCGGAAGCGGGGCAAGAAGCGCCGCGACATTCGCTAGTCGAAGCAGGGCAGTCTGCCGTAGTCGGCGGCTGGAAACAGCCCCATCGACGCGAAGCACATCTCGTCCAACGAACTGTCGCCCCAGCTGACGGTGCGACCCGTGGTGTTCTCGTACGTACACTCGACCATCACGCGGTCGCCCGCCGAAAGCGGCATCGGCGAGATCCTGTGGAACACCTGACGCTCGAAATCATAGCTTCCGTCGTACAGCTCGATCGATGATTGTTCGCCATGTGCGCGGACCACGGTCACCCGCATGTGTACGCCCAGTTGGTGCATGTGAGGTCCTAGGCCGTAAAGCGTGGCATCGGAGCGGATTGTGCACCCACCCGTCTGGGTCGAACGGCCCGGCGGTACCGCCAACTGAAGCGGCCCGGCGAGCACGGCCTCGGCTTCATGCTCGACGTGCTCCTCCATTGCCGTCTTGATCCACATGCCGCTGCGCCCGCTCAGGACCGCATCGGTCGGGTTGAACAGGTGCAGGTTCATGTGGATCTGCTCCCCAGCGCGCAGCACCATGGCAACGCCCTCGGGCAAGGTCATCGCTTCGCTGCCGGCGCCCGAGCCATGGAGCTTGCGTTCGCCACCTGAACCCACACCGCAAGCAACCACCTGGTCGGGGCCCTGTGGTTGTGAATAGATGCCGAAGGTCGCGTGATGGGTGCCCCGTGGACTCTGCGGTGAGAAGGCGATGACCCGCACGTCCCTGGGCACCGTCAGGGTCATGCAGCGATAGCCTTCGGTTCCCGCGGCCAGTGCCCAATCGGCCTCCATGAGCCGCTGCCAACCGTCCCCCATCTCCTCGAGGAACGCGAGCGCCGGTTGCTCCGGCAGGGTGATGGAATCGCATGCGCTCCCGTGGCAACGATCGATGGTGACCCGCTTGCCTGGCTGCTGGATTTGCTCGTTGCCCAGCGGAGGACCCGGATCCTCCGGATTCCCGTTGGCCGCACCGCTCCCGCCGGCTTCGGTTACATCGGGCTCGGGGCTGTGTGCCTCCGGATCGCTGTGGACTTCGTCCGTACAGGCGCCCACGAGCGACGCCATCAACAACCACCTGACCGAAACTGCGCGCATCACCAGCCGATTCTAGCCCGGATCATTCACCAAGTCGCGAGCGGATCGCCCAGGGACTCGGCTTCACAGGGCCTTCGACGACCGTCGGGAATACCACCCGCGTTTTCTAGGCTACGAAAGTCCAGCGGAGTAGAAGGGCAAGCGAGGCGGCGTCGATGTCACGAATGATGCGGCTAGCCCGCATCCATCACCAAGGCGCGTGATGATCGTGCAAGTGATCGGCTTCGCAGGGCTTTCGGTGAGTCGTTGTATTGTTGACTGAGGCGAAAGCGCTCCGGAGTCGAGCAGTTGTACGAGGGCGCGTGCTCTGGTGATGGACGCGGGCTAGCGCTCGGTTCCGGTGGGAGTTCGTAGCCGCGGGTCGTTGGGACTCGCTCTCAATAGGTGGTCCTCAGTGGCTCTGACCCGTCGGGGGCCGCGCCCCCACCGGCCATGCCGAGTTCGGCCGCGCGCACTAGGCGCCCGTCGGGCTCGCGGGCGAGCGGGTCGCTGCGCAGATACTCGAGCAAGCGCTGTCGGCCCTGCTCGTCCAGTTGCCGCGCTTCTGGCGGCGGCATGGCACCCGGGGCGTCGGGCGCAAGTTCGACACGTTCCACGGCGGTGGCGACAGCCTCCGGGTCCCCGCTCCACAGGTTGATGTTGAAGTGGGCGCGCGAGATCGACTGGTCGAGGACATCGTTGTGGCAGCTGCCACACGCCTGGATCATCACCTCCACGGCGTCGGCGCCGGGCTCGGTCTGCAGGCCGATGCGAGCCCGCGTCATCGGGTCGTCGGGAAAGATGTCCGCCAGGTCAGGCAGCGCATCGATGCCGATCTCGCCAGCCCGGTAGCGGGTGTAGGCTTCACCCAGACGCGCCTGCTTGTCCACGTCTACCGCCCGGGGCGCCAGGTACGGCAGGGCGAGCTGTTCACCACGCTTGAACGCCTCATAGGCCTCGTCCCACGTCGGGCTTGGTTTGGGCTCGCTCGAGTAGCCGGTCTCGGGATCGTAGGGCCAGCGTTCGCGCTCGATCGCCGGACCGTCGAACAATAGGGGCTGCTCGAAACCCGCGAAGCTCGAGAGCAGGTACGTGCCAAACGAGTCCAGGGTTGCGACGTCGAAGCCGCCATAGGGTTCACTCCCCTTGGCGGCCAGGTAGTCGCGCAGAAGGTCGGCGCCCCGGACGCCCGGTCCAGACGACACGGGTAGAGACATGTCGGTCGGAACTTCCGGCAGTAGGAAGTGGGTCCAGGGATTGGTGATCTCCCGCATCAACAGGGCCGGCGTCTCGCGACCCCGTTGGTGGCACTGGCGACAGTCGTCCGCCGTGTTCTTCAGGTCTTCGTCGTCTTCGAGCGTCCAGGAAAGCCATTCGGTCTCGGCCTGAGGCGTATACAGCTCTCCCGTCGAGCACCCCTCGCTGCGTCGGTTGCACGCTTGCTCGAAACGCAGCAGATAGAAGTTCAAGGCAACGCGGCCCGCGGGCTCTTCGCGGGCGATCAACTCCACCTTCTGCACGCCGCGCTGGTACGCCATGAACACAGTGCCCTTGCCGCCTCCCATCATGATGAGCCGCGGGTTGATCGGAGAAACGCGGTGACCGGACGGCGCCGTCGAATGTCCGAGCACCGCGACTGGCTTCCACCCCGGGGTGTCGGGGCCGAAGTTGATCACTTGCTGAAGGCCCAGAGCCTGCTGGAGCTCGGTCAGGCCCCCGATGGTGGGTGGCGTGGGCGCACAAAACACCGCTCGGATGGCATCGTCGCGGTCGCGCGCGCACAGTGCGGGTCGCCCGTACGGGTCGCCCGCCTCCGGACGCTCACGCTCGCGCTCACGTCTCGCGGTCCCGTTGGCGCACGCGGGGCCAGTGCACGCGGGAAGGCATACCGCCTCGTCGTGATGCACATCGGGGCAGTCCACGTCGCGCTCCGCCGGGGTGTTGCAGCTCGCGCGATCGCCTCCGGACCCATTGCACTCACGATCGCTGTCGCAGCTCACGCTGCACACGCCACACAGGCACTCCAGGCGGCCACATTGGGAGTCCGCGGTGCATTGTCGCAACCAGTGGGACTCACTGTCCGCGGAGGGCCTGGAGCTTGCGGCGCAACCAAGAAGTAGGGCCACGACCAGATTGGGCAAGACCCAGTTGAGCTGAGCGAATTTCACGCGCGTCCGGTGCATCATGGTACCGGCCCCTCGTTCGTTGTCGGTGTTGGAAACTGACTTAGGAAGACCCGCCCGGCCAAGTTGGCCCGAGTCACTAGCACGCCCGCAGCTGTGGCGCCCGGGTGGCCAGGCTTGTGGTTTGCTCGATGGAGGAAGCGGACGTTCATAGGGCGCTGCGCGAGTATCTTGGGATCGTCCGCTGGATCACCAGTGCGATTCTTCTCACCCCCTTTGCTGGCACGCAAAGGCAGAATCGGCAACGCCTGTGGAAGCTGGGTGTCAGGGGTGGCCCAGCGGCATGTCTACCAGGCCAGATCGGCCGAGCATGGAAGCTCGTGCCAACCATGTGCCTCTTTGGAGACTTGAATTATACGGGCCTACGAGCCTCGGGACCTATTGTCTCGCACGCAGTTGTCCGCTTCGAGTCGGGCGGCACTCACCTTGTCATTGCTCCTTCACGTCGCTTCGCTGGGTCCTTGGCGATCCGCTCTAGCCCGCATCCATCACCAAATCACGCGCCCTCGCACAACTGCTCGACTCCGCAGCGCTTTCGCTTCAGTCGAAAATACAGC
>JAPPOR010000423.1:3681-10164 GCA_028817905.1 Myxococcales bacterium | reverse complement strand
CGGCCACCGGGGAACTTGGCAGGTTCGCATTGAGCTTTCGAGGCTCGACGCGCGCGGGGAGAGCGAGATGAGAGCGCAGGGTAGGGCGGGGGGGGCTCCGGTCCGGCCCAGGGCCAAACGCAGAGCTTCTGCTGCCGGCATGGCTCGGCTCGGCTAGGCTCGGCTCGACCACGGGACAGGGTAGTACAAGTGACGGTCGCATCCCACCGCATCACCTGATGGCGGGTCATCTCCCCGTGCAAGCTCGGGTACCATGCTTGGCTGGTGAATGCATCGCGCTCTGGCCAAGTCCCAGGGGACATGGGCCCCAACGCCCCGCTTGGCTCGGTCACCTGGCGACCTGCAGCGAGCTGGCGCTCTGGGGCGTGCGACGAAGCCTGCCAACTACCAAGCCAAACACGTGAGGAACCTCGATGAAGAAAAGACACGCCTGGCTCTTCGGCGGCTGCGCCGCCGTCTGTCTGATGGACATGCTAGCGGTCGGCTCCAGCGCCAGAGCGCAAGACCTGTCGGCGTGTGGCGACATTCACATCGAAGCCGGGGCGGAGTGCGAGCTGGTGCCGCCCAGCCTGGAATGCGAGGCGGCCTGTACACCCTTGTCGGTGGAGGCTGCCTGTGCGGCCGAGCTCACGGCCTCGTGCGACGGCATGTGTTCCGCGGAGCTGGAGGCGAGCTGTGACGCGGCCTGCTATGCGGAGTGCAGCGGGCAATGCGAGGTGGACCCCGGGGCCTTCGACTGTCGCGCCGGCTGTCAGGGCGACTGTGAAGCCGAGTGCAGCGGACAATGTGAAGCCTCGGCGGGCTCCGCAGGTTGCGAGGCGTCGTGCAAGGCGACCTGCAGCGGCGAATGCGACGCCGAGTGCAACGTTGTGCCCCCGAGCGCCAGCTGCGATGCCAAGTGCGAAGCCGGCTGCCAAGGTTCGTGCCAGGCCCAGGCGAACCTGGACTGCCAGATCGAGTGTCAGGCGGGCGGGTTTGCCGCGTGCGAAGGGCGCATTCAGGGCGGCTGCGAGGCCGCCTGCATGGGCGATGAAGGCGCCCTGTTCTGCGACGGCTACTACGTGGACCCGCGTGACAGCATCGACGCGTGCGCCGCAGCCCTGCAGGCCGTCCTGGACATCGAAATCGAGGGCTACGCGGAGGCGAGCGGCGAGTGCAGTGGCAACAGTTGCTCCGCGATGGCCAGTGCCGGTGCCAGCTGCAGCGTTGGCGTCGGGCAACGATCGGGCGCGCCCCTGGGGCTACTCGCCGTTTTCATGACCTTGAGTGCAGCCCTCGTAGCACGCCGAGTGAAGTAGTCACCGTCGCTAGCACGTGTCGTCCACGTCGCAGATGCACGTCGGCACTCACCTGGAGGCCGCGGGCCTGCGCTTCACATGTTGCTCGTCTGAGCCTCGGCGGTACATACCTCGAGGCACTGGTCCCGACAGGGCCCAAAGGACGCAACCGCGGCGCCGGCGGATAGAAAATCGTTGCAGCGCATTCCGACACACCCCGAGAGTTCGCTCTCATCCACGCCTGCACACATCTCGTCGATGCAGAACAGCAAGTTCCAACAGGTTTCGTCGCACGCCGTGGTCGCTTCCCGACAGGCGTCGCTGATGTCGCATGCGCATAGCCGGCAGGTTTCCGTGGCGGCCTGAGCCGACGCCTCGACGCAGGCGGTCACCTGTGGGTCCACCGGCGTGCCCACCGTCACCACCACTATGTCCTGAGCGCTGAAGGCGCCCCTGTCGTCCTCCACCCAGAGGGCGAAGGTCCAGATGCCTTGACCCAAGGTCACCTCGGGAGTGGCAATGTCCTCGGGGTCGACGTCGCCGCGCTCGATGCCTCCGGCGTCGACCTCCACCGCATCCGCGCTCAGCCAGCGGTATCCAACGATCGTGCCGTCGGGATCCATGGAGCCACTGCCATCCAGGGTCACGGTCACTTGACCCTGAACGGCATGCTCCTGATCGGGTCCAGCGTTGGCGACCGGTGGTTGGTTGGTCGCGGGTGCATCTGCCAGGTCTCGGCAGCCCCCGACCAACAGGAAGATACCCGCAAGCAGTAGGGGGTGCCTGCACATTCTGCGATGTAGAGTCACGGTGTTCACCCTCAGAACTCCCCGGTTAGCTTGGCGTAGAGCATGCGCCCCCGTGGGTCGTGGATTTCAGGATCGAAACCGAGCTGATCGGAGGCCACGACTGGCGGGTCTTGATCCAGGAGATTGATGGCACCCACGCGTAGGGTGAGCGAATGTCCGATCCAATCCTCGATTGTGTATCCATACTGCAGGTCGATCGTCGTCATCGCGTCGATTGTCACCGAGACATCCTTGTCGTCATCCACCGGCCCAACGTGATGGACAACCAGGCTTGCCGCGTGCCCATCGAACAACCAACTGAGGGGGAAGTTGGCGCGCAGGACGGGCATCGGCGGCACGTAGTTGGTGGCGTTGCGGTTTCCCACCACTTCGCAGGACGCCGAGTCGGAGGTCCCATCGCACTCCACCATCCCCTGTTCGACAACACTCGACACGACGGAGGAGCGCGGGATCTTGTAGCTCAGGGTGTACACACCATCCACGCCAAGGCGGATCGCCCCGAAGTCGTTTGCGCTTCCGCCGAACGTCTCGCCCGTAAGCTTGAAGGTCACGCCCAGGTCCAAGCCGCTTGTCGTGACGTCACCATCCACGTTGAACGTCTGCACCTTGACCTGTGTCGGAATGCACCCTGCGAGCTCATCCACGACCACCGACGGGTCCATCGCGACGCAACCGCCAGCTGCCTCGTTGCGTTCGCGCCACTGAAGGAGCTTGCCGGTTGGATCTTCGCTCTCGATACGGTCTTGGTACTGAAAGCTCCAGAACTCGGCGAGTAGACTGATCTCGTCGATGATCGTCCACTCCAGACCCGCACTCCATGCGAGCGCTGTTTCGTTCTTGACCTCCGGATTGCCCGAGATCTCGACGGGCAGCCATAGGGGCGCCGGGTCTCCGGGGATGTTGATCTGGGTCGGGAGTACGGTCTGGACGTCCGCCGACTGGACCATACTGGGAGCGCGGAAGGCCTTGGCGACGTGTCCGCGCAGGGTCATGCGCTGAAATGCGTCCACGACCCGATCCTCGCCCACGAGCCTGGCTGGTGACACGGTCACGCCGACCGTGGGGTTGGCGGATGTTTGGGAGATATCGGTGTGACGTTCCAGGCGGCCTGCTGCCTGCATCTCGATTCCCTGGTAAACGGGCAGCCGTAGCTCAAGGAAGCCCGCATAGACCTCGCGACTCACCGAGTAATCCGTCGCCCCGATGACGAGCGCCAGGCGGCTGGTCTCCGCGTCGTGATTGGCGTTGGAGGTGGCCCACTCTTGGCGTATCTGACCGCCTAGCGCGATTCCCAGGGGACCGCCGGGCAAGTCGAACAGCGTACCGCTGATGGCGGCGTTCTGGGTCCGCATCCCCGACAGCCGGGCAGTACTGTGTTCGGTCTGGATCTGGGCGAGCACCGGGGCCGCGTTGGGCGTTCCGGTACCGAGGACAGAGGAGTAGAACGGATTGAAGCAGCTTGATAGGTCTGCGGGGTCCGAGCAGCTATAGAGGGCGCGCTGAAGGTCTGGCCGGAGGTTTTCGGGGATCTTGCTGGTGTAGGTCGCCAGTCCGTAGGTCGTGTACAGCTCCCATTCCCAGTCCTCGAACATCGAGAACGCGGCCGCGTCTTCGAGGTCGCCGCGCAGGCCGGCCACGACATGAAAGGTCGAACTCTTGTAGGAGGCACGGAAGGGCGACTCGCCCGCCACGCGACCGCTGTACGGCACGGCCCTGCCCCAGACATTGTCGACGTGGTCCGCCGGAACGGTGACCGAAAACGCCGGCAGCACCATGAAGGGCCACTGCACCGCGTCGGCGAGCATGCGCGAGAACATCGCCTCGCCGAACGCTCGGGTGTGCTCGGTCAGCTTATACTCCCCGCTGGCGAACACGTTTCCCCGCTGGGTCGCGGGCAGCAAGGACAGGAAGTCCCGGTCGCTGAAACCGCACAACTGAACAGGCCCGAACGTTCCCTCCATCTCGAGAATCGAGGAGTTGGGGCCAGCGGTGCAGTTGGGATCCGGCCTCGGTCCAGGTGGTCCCGGCGGGTCACCCGGGCCGGGTGCCACCAGAAAGGTGCCCGGAAAGCCCGCGCCCACAAAATGCCCGCCGTTCCAGGTCCAGTCCCGCGCGTTCGAGCGCAGCTCCGTGTGCAGATCCCAGTCCGCAGCGAGCAGGACGCCTCCGCGCTCGTTGTGGGCGGCCAAGGTGGCCCCCACATTGTAACCTCGGTAGTCGAAATCGTCGGCGCTATCGGTGTTGAGGTGAGCGCGCACGCCCGTCCAGTCCTTGTGGGTGATCACGTTGATCACGCCCGCGACCGCATCGGCGCCGTACACTGCCGACGCGCCGCCCTTGAGAACCTCCACGCGTCTCACAGCGTCCAGGGGAATGGTGCTGAGGTCGGAGAAATCCCCGCCCGCGACGCCGCCCGCGCTCTTCACAATCCGTCGGCCGTTCAGCAGGACCAGGGTGGCACCAAAGCCAAGCCCTCGCAGGTTCGCGGCCGAAGTACCCACGCGACCCGACGTGGTGATCGACCCCATGCCCTGGACGCCACTGCCCGGAGCGGAGGTCAGCGTCTGCATCAAGTCCCCAAGGCTCTTGGCACCACTCATTGCCAGTTGCTTGCTGTCCAGGACTTGGACCGGCGCGGAGGCGGGAAACGTGCCGGATCGTCGGATGCGAGAGCCGGTGATCACGATTTCTTCTACCGGGCCAGTGGGCGCGGGGGGCGCGGCCTCTGGCTGCTCGCGGGGCAAGCTCGGCGAAGCGGCATCGGGCGCTGCGCTGGACGATGCCTCCACCACAGGGGCGCCCGCGCTTGCCCCCGGGTCTTCGGGCTCTACCGGGGGCGGCTGAGTCGCGTGGGCGGGCGCCGTTTCGGGGTCGACATCCGAAGCGCTCCTCGGCGTCTCCGTGTCGCTTGGCGGCTCGCTTGCCGGCGCGTTGGACTCCGCCTCCTGCTCTTGTCCACCCTCGCTCGTCCCGGGGACCGCCGAGTCCCCGTCCTGGGCTTCGTCCTGAGGCTCCTCCTGGGCCTGGACGTTCGCGCATAGGATGCTCCCAAAGAGGGTCAGTATCCCGATCCACCGGCGCGTCGCCGTACGCCGAAGCCCGCTGGCCCGTTCTCGCATGGAGTTGTTCTCCCTCTGCCAAGCGTCAAGGCCATCGTGCGGCCCGCCCGATCGCGTGCCGTCACGTTGGCCCGAAGCTGCCATCGACCATCCCTATGAGACGCAACGCCGGAGTCGTTGCGTTGAAGCGACGAGTCCAGAGTTGAGCTCAACTCTTATAATCAACAACGTTGTTGTTCAACAGTGGCAGAGAAGAAAGCGGGTTTGGGTCATCCCGTGGCGCAGGGAAGTAAGTGCGTCGCGGACCACGCGTCGGTGCGCTGTCCATCGTTGCGGACAGCCCTTCAGCAGTTCGTTGAAAGGCTGTGCGAACGCAGTGACCGGTTTGCGCGCCTCTGGTCTGCCGCAGACGTGCAGCCGCTGCCCTCCTGCACCAAAGTGCTGCATCACCCGGACCGGGGCCGGCTAGTCTACAGCTATGCCACCCTCAAGCCGGACGACGCGGGCCTCGGTGTGCGGTTCACCATCTACACGGCCGCCGAGGACGGCGTCGGTAGCTGACTACCCCACGTCGGGCACGGGCGGCCCAGAGCGGGCGTCGGGTGCCGCGCGCTGCTGTGGGGGATCTGGAGCCACTGCTTTCGCGCTTCGGAGCCGACATGCTTCGTATGGTGGCCGATGGTCGCGCCTGTGCGTTGCTTGCCTTGCCCATAGCGCTTTCCGGTCGGGCGGTGCGCGTTCCCTTGTTCGCCCGTCAGCGCACAAGGTGCGCATGATCTCGCGGGGTTGGGACGGTCAGTGCACCCTCGTCTGGATGCTGGCACAGGCGGGGCGTTCCTGCGAGGGTAGGGGGGTGGATGATGGTGAACTGCTGAGGCGCTGGCGAGATGGGGACGTGCGGGCGGGCGATGTCCTTCTGACGCGCCACTACGAGGCGGTCTATCGTTTCTTCCGGAACAAGGCGCCCGATGCTGTGGACGACCTCACGCAACGTACCTTCAGTGCATGCACTGAGGGGCGCTCGCGTTTCGCGCAGCGAGCCTCGTTTCGCAGCTACCTGTTCGGGATCGCGCGTAACGTGCTGCACGAGCACTTCCGTCGCAGACGTCGCGATGCGCGCATCGACTTCGGTGTGAGCACGGCGGCCGGGCTCGATCCGACGGCCAGCCAGCTGCTGGTGGCGCAGCAGGATCAACTGGGTCTGTTGAACGCCCTGCGGCGCCTACCGGTTGATTTGCAGGTAGCGCTCGAGCTGCACTACTGGGAGGAGCTGTCAACGGTCGAGATGGCCGATGTGCTCCAGATTCCGCGGGGTACGGTCAAGCGGCGGCTCCAACG
>JAPPOR010000423.1:0-3426 GCA_028817905.1 Myxococcales bacterium | reverse complement strand
CGCTTCGAGTTGCGCGGCGTGCTCGGGCGCGGGGCCATGGGCATCGTCTACGTCGCGTGGGACCCACAGCTCGCGCGCACGGTGGCGTTGAAGGTGCTCCTGCCAGGCGGCCAGGACGACGGCGCCGCCCTCGCCAGGCTGCAGCGCGAGGCGCGCGCCATGGCCGCGCTCGGCCACGCCAACGTGCTACAGGTCTTCGACGTTGGAACGGATACGGGGGAGGCGGGTCGTGCCTTCATCGCGATGGAGCACGCGACAGGAGGTACGCTGGAGCAGTGGCTCGAGCAGCCGCAATCGGTGGCTGCGGTGCTGCACGCCCTGGGCCAGGCCGCGGCAGGCGTGGCGGCCGCCCATCGTGCGGGTCTCGTGCACCGGGATATCAAGCCCAGCAACGTGCTGCGTAGCGACAATGAGGTCTTCAAGGTAGGGGACTTTGGCTTGGTGAGTGCGCCACGCGCGCACGCGGATGACGGCGAACAGGCCCAGGTGGATGATTTGCAGACGCGCGGACGCGTGGGTACACCGGCGTACATGGCGCCGGAAGTGCGCGCGGGCGAGCCACCCAACGCCAGAAGCGATCAGTTCAGCTTCTGCGTGGTGCTGTACGAGGCGCTGTTTGGTTCCCGCCCGGACGGCGGCCCACCGCCGCACCGCTGCCGCAGTGGCGAGCGCTGTCCGGCGTGGCTGCGCACGCTCCTGCAACGTGGGCTGTCGGCCGCGGCTCGCGACCGCTACCCGGACATGGAGTCCCTGATCGCCGAGCTCGAGTCCCATCGGCGCAGTACCCGTGCGCGCTTGCGTCCCCTGGCGTGGGCGTTGGCTGTGCTGGCGGTGGGGGGGGTGCTCGCCTTCGTGCAGACCGTCAAGCAGGCCGGCATGGATACTGGCATGGATACTGGCATGGATACTGGGGCGCGCGAGCCGTCGTCGCCGGGCGCGACGCGTGCAGCGCGCGCGCTGGTTGGAGCCGAGATCTTCGGTCTGGACGTCAGCGACCTACACATCGACTTCGCGGCCGCAGCGGCGGCCCGCGCCGAGCTACTCGCGGTCATGCGAACCGCGGCGCAGAAACCAGCCTCGACGTTCCCGGACCTGGCGCTTGCCTTCCAGCGCAGGCCGTTGCTGCGGCAGCGCTGGTTTCGCGCACGCCAGGCCTTCGATACCGCGTTGAGCCATCGTGTGCTTGGGCGGTTGCCCACCCACGCCCTGTCCCACGGCGAGCAGACACATCCCTATGTACAGCTGAACCTGGCCGCCGCACAGCTGGCCCGTGCGGGCTTGCCGCTTAGCGAAGAGCAGCTGGCGCGCGCGCGCCACATCGGCGGGCGCTATCTGCGGCAGCATCGGCGGGCGCTGCAGGAGCACACCGGGCGCACGTTGGCGCAAGAAAAGCTTCTCGAGGAGGCGCGCCTCAAACACGAGGCCGACCGGGCGTTCAGGGCCAACCTCACTGCCCGGCAGCGCTCGGCCCTGGTGCTCGACGGGGCAGAGCACGTGCTGACGTGGGACTTCTATGGGGCTGCGGAGCTACTCGCGCAGTGGGTCACACCCAGCGCGATCACCCCCAAGCAGCGCGCGGATTTGCCCCGCGCCTTGGCCGCTGTCGGCACCGAGCTCCTCCAGGCCTCGGTCCCCGCGGCCCTGCTGCACCCGGTGATGGCGCGCATGGCCGAGCGGGCCGGGCCAAACGTGCTGCCCATGCGGGCGGGGCAGGTCCGAATCACGGTCGAAGACGCCCTTTCAGCGGGCCGTTCCATGCTGCAGACACGTCGGGAGTTGCTCGCGATTCTGCCGGCCGGCCATGCGACGCTCGAGGTCCTGCGCTCCGGCACGGGCATCCCGGTGCTCTACGAACGGGGCGCGCGTGCAGAAATTTCGGTGGCGGAGTGAACCGGGTGGGACCGGAGGTCACTACCACTGCGATGACTCCCCAATCCGCTCCTGCTCGCGGCGGCCGACTTGGCCGCCATCTGGGCCCCTCTTGGGGCCGACGCGTGCGCCGCTTCCTTCTGGTCCCGCTTGCCGTGGTCGCCGTGTTGGGCCTGGCGCTGGCCGGGCTGCGGCCGCACCTGCGCGGGCTGATCACGGCTGCGCTGACACCCTCGGAGCCCTTCGCAGCCCAGACGCCCGGGCCCGCGCCGGACTATGGGCGAGCGGAGAACTGGGCCGCGCTGCCCGACCGCCCAGATGGGGCCGACCGCGTGTGGCTGCCAGGCACCAAGGACCGCCAGGGTGAGGCCGAGGCCGACGTGTTTTTCCTGTACGCCGGTTCGAACCTGACGGCCCGCTGGAACCAGGCGGTCGACCACTGGCTGGTGACACGGATGGTCGATGGTGCGCTGATGCCGCTGCTGGCCAGTGTCTTCAACGGTTGCTGCCGCATCTACGCCCCGCGCTACCGACAGGAGGCGATCCTGCGTAACCCAGCCTTCGAGGACGATCGCAAGCGGGCCGTGGCCTTCGCATTCGAGGACGTCCGGCGGGCCTTCCGCCACTATGTGGAGCACGAAAACGATGGCCGACCGCTGGTCATTGCGGGCGCTAATAGTGGCGCCCGCCACGCCCTGCGCCTGTTGATCGAAGAAGTCGCGGGCACGCCATTGCAGCAGCGGTTGGTGGCGGCCTACCTGGTGGCTGCGGGCGTGGACGCCGAGGCGCGCGAACAGCTTGGCAGCATCCCGATCTGCAGTGCGCCGGAACAAACCGGCTGTGTCAGCGTATACAGTGCCATCGGCCGCCAGCTCCACGAGCAGGACCCTCCGCCCCCCGAGCGCCGCGACGGGGCGTGCGTGAACCCCCTTTCATGGCGCGCCGATGGCGAGCACGTGGGGCGCGAGCACAACTCCGCCGGCATCAACACCCAGTTCAGCCTGTTCTTCGGCGGTGAAGCGCGCGTGCGCGTCGTGCCGCAGATGGCGGATGCCCAGTGTCAGGATGGACGGCTGCTGGTCACCCCCACGGCGCGTCTAGCGGATCTCTACCAGCCCTTTGGCCCCGGCGACTACCACTCCCTGAACATCCAACTCTACTACCAGAGCCTCCGAGACAACGCCCGCGCCCGGGTCGAAGCGTTTCAAACGCGACAAGGCGCGACCGCCGAGTGTCCGCCTGGGGAGCGTCGCAGGGCGTTGGCTGGACCCCACCCCGGGCCCGTGCACCTGACCGCCGATGGCTGCGCCGCCGCGGCCCCCAGCAAACTGCCCGGCAGTTTGGGCAGCCACTGGCCCGGCGCGCTCCCGGCCGTACTGCGCCTGGATTGAGACGCCCGTCGGTGCCTGCAAACGGCGAGGGCGAGCGAGGCGGTTTGTTCCCGCAAAGGGACCAGTTGGCAATTGAGTTCAGTTTGATCGCTGTGATCGTGCTTCGATGCGCGCCGACCAGGTCGCTTGTTGCTGCCCCGCAGCGCCCAAATCGGTAGTCGTTGCC
>JAPPOR010000110.1:27413-42600 GCA_028817905.1 Myxococcales bacterium | reverse complement strand
CTAGGCGAAAGCCTGGCTGTTGGATGCATAAGAATCCCTCGCTTGTGTCCATGGCGCGAGTGGTGGACGTTCGACGCGAGGGCTTCCGGTGGGGCAGGACGGTCTCCTGGCCCACTCTTCGAAGCCCCAGCGTTTGGCACATGGCGAAGGAGTGGTGTGATGATTCAACTGGTCGGGTTTTCCATGAGCAACTATCACAGCGTCGTGCTGATGTACCTCCTGGAGAAGGGAATCCCTTTTGAGGAGCGCCTCGACGACATCGTGCTAGCAGATGACATCTCCGCGGCGGGTGACGAGGTGCTCAAGCAGCGATTGGGCGACTACTTGCGGAAGAGCCCAGTGGGCAAGGTTCCCTGTATCGTGACGCCCGAAGGGAACTTGAGCGAGACACAAATCATTCTCGACTATCTGGAGGAGGCCCACCCCGACGTTCCTCTCCTGCCGAATGCGCCCTTTGCTCGGGCCAAGGCGCGGGAGTTGGTGCGCGTGCTCGACCTGCATATTGAACTGGTTATGCGTCGGTTGTACCCCGAAGCGTTCTTTGGTGGAAACGTGGGCGCTGAGGTCAGGGCCGAGGTGCACGAACTGCTGATCAAGGGGATCAACGGCCTCAACCGGTTGACGAACTTGTCTCCCTACGCCTTTGGCGACACGTTCACTCTGGTCGACTGCGTAGCTGGTGTCCACTTGCCAATTCTCCAGGCCGTGATGGCGGAGGTCTACAGGGAACGCCTGGGGTTGCTCATTCCCAATCTGGAGCGGTATCTGGAGAAGATCGGGCAGCGCCCGAGTCATGCGACTGCGACCGCTACCATTCGGCAACAGATGGTCGAGCTCGGAGTACTGCCGTCATCGATGGCTTCCTAGCTCCTGGATCCGCCTCGACCCTCCTCGACCCTCCCCCCCCCCGACAACCTCGCCGAACCCTGCTACCGTCCATCGGAGGGCCACGTGCAGTGGGGAGGCGTTCATGAACATACGGGACGTTCCGTTGGGATTCCTGCCAACCTTTGAGGCCGCAGGCCGGCTTGGGAGTTTCGCGGCGGCCGCGGCCGAACTACATCTGACGCCCTCTGCTGTCAGTCAGCAGATCCGGGCCCTCGAGGGCGCCCTGGAGGTGGCCTTGTTCCAGCGGACCGGTCGTGCCGCCTTGCTCACCAGTGCGGGCGAACGCTACCTAAGGGAAGTGCGGCACGTCCTGCAGTCCTTGTCTACCGCCAGCTCGCGGCTAAGGCGTCGGGGCCGGGAAGCGGTGTTGCGGATCAGCACCGTCGCGCTCGCGGCCTATGAGTTCATTCTGCCGCGTTTGCGTGACTTCCAGGCCGCGTTCCCAGGCATCCAGCTGGGTGTGGAGACCTCCAATGACGTGATCGATTTCGACGTGACGGACTGTGATGCGGCCCTGCGGGTGGGGTCCGGATGGGACGATGGTTTGTGCGAGCACCGGCTGGGCGGCGCCGAGGTCGCGCCTGTGTGTGCTCCGGCGCTGGCTGCGCAGATCCACGGGCTCGCGGATCTGAACGAGTACCCCCTGCTGGACTCGGTCCCGGGGGCCGTCCGCTCGCTCCAGGAGCTCATGCATGCGGAGGGTCTGCCGACGCGCACCGTGGTCCACGATTGGCATTTCGAGAGCTGCTACGACACGTTGCGGGCCGCCGAGCACAGGTTGGGGGTGGCCCTGGCAGTGTTTCCCGTGGCCACGCCCTGGGTCTCGGATGGGCGGCTTGCCGTGCCTTTGTCGGTCCGACTTCCCTTGCCGGGGCAGGTGTACTTCGTTCACCGACGAGGGGATGAACGCTTCCCCTTCAGCGACATCGCGGCCTGGTTCGCGACCCAATACCAAGCCTTGCCTGGGCTCCCTCCTGGTCGGCAGGTCCTTGGCTAGTTCTCATCCAGGAAAGGGCACGCGCCCTGCTAGAAAAGCCGCATTCGCGGCATCTCTAGGCGGCTTGTTGGGGACGGCAAACGTCGGCGTCCATCAGAAGCCGCGCGAGGCTGGACGCGGCTGGCGCCAGGTCCCAAGCGTCACTGGTGGTGCCGATCACCACGGCGACACCCACGAGATACACATGCCCGTCGCGCTGGGCAGTCAGCGGAACGCCGCGCAGCCCCGGTGTTTCGGCCGCGTCTCCAGTGGCGTAGGTGGACATAGGTGCAGCCGTGTTTGTCAGCTGGTCCGTCGCCTGCGTGCATGTCCCGTCGTCGACTTCCAGCTCAAGCTGTGCCTGGGCAAAGGCTAGCAGGGCCCCCTCGTCGTCAGGCGGGCACGTTTGCGCGACCATCCTCAGGCCGGCGTCAGTCATCAGGAACAGCCAGCCGTGGTCGATCCGGCCTGAGCCGCACAAGAGCGACAGGGCGTCCTCGGCGGTGCCGGTCCAGGCCTCCGAGCTTTCCAGGCTCACCGGACCGGGTGCCCTCGCCTGGGAAGGGCCGACGGGGGCGTCGACCATCCCGGCTTGCAGAGCCTCCTCGATCAGTCGGCGATAGCGCCGTGATAGGAGCGATGGACCGTCTGCGCCATAAGCCTCGGCCACGGCTCGGCGAGCTCGCTCGAATGCTGGCTTGTCGCCCGCATAGATCGCAAGCCGGGCCAAATACTCGTGTGTGATCCCCCACGGTAAGCGCCGTGCCCCGAGGGCCTGTTGCTCCGCGATCGCTGCCTCGACGCGTTCACGCGCGACGGTGTGGTTTCCTAGCGCCGCATCTGCCAGCGCGAGCGAACAGGATATCTCGCGATGCTTGGCTCCGAGATGACGCTGCCGACACTCGGCCAAGACGAGCTCCCCGCGCTCCTTCGAGAGCGCGGCTTGCCCGCGATCGACGAGCATCTCCACCTCGGCGGCGACCGCGGTACAGTAGGGAGAAAAGGGCACGCGTCCCTGGTTCCACGCGTCCCGCAGCGCGGTGACCCCGGCCAATGCAAGGTCTGGCTCGGCACGCAGGCGGTGGTAGTAGACGTCGGAAAGGTCGCGCCATGCGACCCACCCGGGAAGCTCCGTTGCAAGCTGGTGAAGTCGCTCGCGCACGCTCTTGACCCCGGTTACGTCGTGCACGGCGGCATGGCTCACCAGGTCCGTGATCAGGGGTGAGAAGATGCCGGCCGTCCGATGCTCGAGGGCTAGCAATTCGGCTCGGCGTCTGTAGGTCTCCGCTCCCAGTCGATCGCCGCGGTAGCGCGCGGCCACCGCTTCGATCTGGGCCGCATACACCTTGTCGGCCGGGTCGTATACCCGCTCGACGCTATCGCCGTCGTCGGTGTCGATCCCGAGCGAGATGTTCAGCACGCGCAAGTGTAGCTGGCTGACATCGCGGATCTTGCGTGTGAAGTCCTGGTCGCCATCCGTGATCTGTGCGAGCCGCTCGATCAGGTCGATGACGATGCCGCGGGACCGCTCGAGGTCTCCGTCCACGCTTGTCGATACCACCGCCTGGGCGTTCCGGTGCATGGCGTCTACCATCGGGTGGAGCGGGGTCAGCGGAGACAGCAGGGGCGGGAAGCTGGCGAGCAGGTCGCAGTCGTGAAAGCGTGCACCGATGCCGATTCCGCAGCCCACGTAGAACATCAGCTCCCTGATCGCCTCGGTCGGTGACAGCACGCGCTCGTGCTCTGGCAGCGTCCCATGACGCTCGCTCGCCGCCGCGAACGCCGACACCGCCCTGGTTGCCGGGTCCGCAACCTCGGTCAGCTCGCGATATGCGTTGAGCCCGCTTTCCCTTTCGAGGATCGGCAGCCACTGGGGCTCGATCCGCTCCACGAAGCCAGCCGCTGCGCCTTCCACCACGAGTCTTCCCAGCGTCGGCCACAGGGCAAAGCGCTGGGCGACCTTGCAGTCGGCGCGCCGGGCCACCTCGTCCGCCCTGGCGACCACTTCGGCGGTCGCGTCGCAGCCGATGGCGCGCATCCCAGCCTCCATCGTCGCGATGCGAGCATCCGAGACCAGGTGGGTGGCCAGATCGATCGCAGCCGCGACCGGCTCTGTGCCCTGCAAGCGGTGGTGTGCGCAGACGATCGCCGGCGCGCCTGCGCGGGCCGCCAGGTCGGCAAGCCGATCGTGCAGTTCCGGCCTGGTGGTGTCGGGTAGGTCGCGCAGTGCTGCCGCGCCTGCGGGCGGAACGGCGTAGCCGTCCGGGTCACCAGTCAACAAGTGGGCCCGTCGCAGTTCCTCTAGCGCCGTGTCGAGGTTCCGGGCGGGCACTTCCAGGGCGGCTAGCAGCTGGGTGCGAGAGAGGTGCCGGACGACGTAGGCCGATAGGACGCACGCCAGCTCGCGTGCAGGTCCAGAAAGGGCACCGATCCTCGCTTCGAGGGCTGCTTCCATGCTCTGTGGCAGGGCACCCGCTTCCACCTGTGGGGGCAGCCGCCAACCGCCACTCTCGTAGACGACCGCTCCGCGGTTGACCAGGTGCTGGGCCATCAGCATACAGTCACGCGGCCTGCCTGCCGAAAGGCCGTGCAGGGCGCGGCTGGTGGCTTGAAGGTTATCCACGTCGCCAAACACGCTTTCAAGCAACTTCTCGGTGTCCTCGAGCGATAGCGAGGTGAGTTCGATCACGCGGGCGTGACGCTGCAGCACAGCCATCGCGGCGGTCTCGCGCGTCGGGTCGGAGCACACGAACGCGTACGTGAGTCGACAGGTGCTGGCCGCCAGTGCGAGCGAGGCGAGCACCGCCGCCGATGGTTCGTCCACCCGTTCGAAATCATCGACCGCCAGGGCCACGGTGCGGGTTTCCGCCATCGAGACCAGCCAGCTCCGCAGTGCGGTCTGGAGCTGGCCCTCGTCGAGCCCGGGCCGGTCGAGATTTTCGATCCAGCAGGCCGCGGGGTCCTGCAGCGATTGATCGCCGAACAGGGCACGTCGCGTGGACTCATCGCGGGAGGCTGCCTCCACGGACGCGGTTGGTGCCTGGCGATGGAGCTGGGCAGCCAGGCTCTGCGCGACTGACCAGGGCCCGCCCGCCGTGGCAGCCGCCCGCCCGACCGTGCTGCCTAGCAGCTTGGCCTCCAGCACGAACACGTCGAGCATGCGCGAGCGGCCCATGCCCGCTTCACCGGTGATCAGAAAGCCTCCGCCGCGCCCACGAACGGCCCGAAATACCGCTTTTCGCAGGCGCACCTGGTGGACCCCCCGGCCGACGAGTGTGGGCGCGCTGAGGTGGGCATGGGCCACGGACAGGCTCTCTTCCGGAGCGGCCGGGAGCAGCGGGCGCAGGCGGTCCATGACCTCGGCCGCGCTGCGCGGGCGAGAGCCGACGTCTAGCCGCATCAGCTCCGCGACCAGTCGTTCGAGCGGTTCCGGGACGTCGGGTGCAAGCTTCCTCAGGGGCAGCGGTACGTGACGCCAGGCGTTCCGAAGCTCGCCGAACCCACGGCAAGAAAACGCCGCTGTGCCGGTCAGCGCGTAGTAGAGGGTACATCCCAGGGAGAACAGGTCGCTGCGACCATCCAGGTCGAGCTGCATGACGACCTCGGGTGGTACGTAGGCTGGGGTCCCCGCAACGACCTGGACCGGCCCCATTGGGGAAAGCAACCCGAAATCGATCAGCTTCGCCCTGCCATCTCCGGTCAAGCGAATGTTGCGGGGAGTGACATCCCTGTGCACCAGGCGCCGCGAGTGCAGCAGCGACAGTGCCGAGCATATGTCGTAGGCGACCTCGCAAGCGCCCTGCGGAGACATGGGGGCTTGCGTTCTCAGGTCGCCGCCGTCCAGTAGCTCGAGTGTGTAGTACGGCGTGTCAGCATCGATGCCGTAGTCAAAGGCGCGCACGACCCGCGGGTGGGCCAGCTGATTGAGGGTATGGAACTCCCGTTCGAACAGCTCGATCGCGTGTGGCGCCGGGCGCGCGCCGTCCCGACCTCCCAGACGCTTGAGTGCCAGTGGGCGGCCATCCGCCTCGTCGATGACGCGGTAAACGGCACCCATGCCGCCGCGTCCTAGGAGCCCTGTGATGCGGTAGCGCTCGGCGATACGCTCCGGGTCGTCGGGTGAGACATCTGCGGCGGCGCTTGCTTGGACCTTGGAGGTCATGGGCGAGCGAGCCCTCCGGTGAGCAGGGGGCTCGCAGGCCCCGCACTGATACGTGTGCGCGTCCGTGTGGACGCATGGGATCCAGCCCCCTGGGTGCTCGTGGCCGCCATACGAATCGATCGCTCGACGTTAAAGGTTATCGAGCCTACGTGTAGGCCCGGAATAGCCCGAGGTGGGATCGCGGCTCTCCCAACGGGACAGGCGGGGTGCGTTGGGGCCAGCGTCCGCAAGACGGCCCTCCGACCGATCCCGGCTCCTGTCGCATCGTCGGTTCCCAACTTGGCGGGCGCGCCAATTGTGGGATTGCATGCAGGTAGGCCCATGTGTTCTTCTCTCGGCCTCCAACGAACGGGGGTCGCGATGAGCAAACGATTTGATTTCGTCGTGGTGGGCGCCGGCTCAGCAGGCGCGGTGGTGGCAGCCCGCTTGTCTGAGGACCCATCGGTCCGTGTTGCCCTGCTGGAGGCGGGCGGCAGTCCGCCACCCGTCGAACAGATGCCAGCTGCCTGTCCTGCGCTCCAGGCGAACCGGGAAACCGACTGGTGCTATAGCGCAGATGCCGGGGGCGTCGGACGCGGCCTCGAGCATCAGCGCATGATGATGCCCCGGGGGAAGATGCTCGGTGGCTCATCGGGCATCAACTACATGGCCTACGTGCGCGGTCATCCTGGCGACTTCGACGCCTGGGCCGCCGGGGGTGCGGAGGGCTGGGGCTACGCGGACGTACTGCCCTACTTCAAAAAGAGCGAGGGCCTCACTCCCAGCGACGCACTGGTGCTCGACCCGGAGGTGCACAACGAAGAGGGGCCCCTGGGCGTGTCGGTCCGCAAGCCGGTCCTGCCAGGTGCCCAGGCCTTCGTCGAGGCAGCCACAGCGGCCGGAATCCGCAGGGGCGACTACAACGGGCGCGACCGTCTGGCGCCTGAGGGGGTCGTGTCCCTGTTTCAGACGACCACCCGGCAGGGCAAGCGGGCAAGTACGTATCACGCGTTCCTCGAAGGGGAGGCGGAGGCGCGGGACAACCTGGTGGTTTTCGCGCACGTACACGTCACGCGGGTCGTGCTGGAGAACGCTCCTTCGGGGCCGATCGCCAGCGGCGTGGAGTTCCGAAAGGCTGATGGCACGGTGGACTCGGTATTCGCGACCAAGGAAGTTGTACTGAGCGCAGGGGCGTTCGGGTCGCCGCAAGTGTTGATGCTATCCGGGATTGGCCCCCGTCAGGAGCTCGAAGCCGCTGGCGTTCCGTGCCAGGTCGATTCGCCCCATGTGGGCAAGCATCTAAAGGACCACCTTCACGTGGCGCTGGCCTTCCCGGCTCCAGGAGCAGGCGTTTCCATGCTCGAGATGGGTATGTCGATGGGTCCAGACGCGTTGCGCGCACCTGCCGGTCCACTGCCCGCAGACCCGAGTGAGGACGCAGCCCTGCCTCCGGAGCTAGCTGGCCTGAAACAGGAAGCCGAGCGCCGGATCGCACAGTGGGCAGCCACGGGGGAAAGTCTCGTATCGTCGTCGCTCTATGACGCCGCCACTTGGTACTCCACGGGGCTAGGGGATGCGCACACCCATGACGCGCAGATCGCGGTGTTCGTCTGCGGCTACAACGACGACATCTGGCGACGCTGCCTGAAGGTGGATCCGAGCTACTACTTCGATGACCCCGAAGAGCGCCTGGCGCCTGATGCCGAGACAATCCTGCTGCTGGCGAACCCGGTTCAGCCGCGCAGCGAGGGTGAGGTCCTGCTCGCCAGCGCGGATCCCGTCGCGGACCCCGACATCCGCATGAACTATCTGGCCGACCCGCACGATGTAAGGGTGGTGGTCAGCATCCTGCGCCGGGCGTTGGAGATCGCCGAACATTGGCCCAACCCGGGCCAGCTCGGACCACTGCTGGTTCCGCCAGTGCTCGCACAAAGGCATGGCTACCAGCGAGGAGACAGGCCGAGCGACGCCATGCTGGAGGATTGGACCCGCGAGTTCGCGTTCACGGTCTACCACCCGACCAGCACGTGTCGGATTGGTGATGTGGTGGATGCGCGTCTGTGCGTCAAGGGTGTACAAAACCTGCGCGTCGCCGACGCGAGCGTTATGCCAAACGTGATCAGTGGCAATACCAATGCACCCTGCATCATGATCGGCGAGAAGGCCGCCGAACTCGTCGCGCGCGACCACGGCGTCGAACTTCGACAATTCGTCGGGGCCTGACGGGCGTCTTGGTGTCGCCGCTGTAGGAGGACTGCGGGAGGCGGGTCATCACCGTCTCGCCCTGGTCGCCGGCCGCAGGCCCGCCCTTTGAGTTCTGCTCACGTTGCAGGGGTCAGAGGGTGAGGCTGTCGCCGGGGGGGTCTGGCGATGTGCGCGTGCGGACGATCCGCACGTCCACGAGTGTTCGCGTCGAGCGCGAGCTCGGTCGTGGTTCGGAAGTCGACGGTGCCGCTCCCTCCTCGGACTCACTCCACGCCATCACCTTCCGGCACGTGGTTTCGCGGACCGTACCCTCAAAGGGCCCGCACAGGGCCAATCGTCCGCAGGTGTGGGTTGTCCCCATCCTTGAGCCCACCGGCGGCGCGGCGATATGATCGCAACTGGACGCGGCGTACGCCGTCGACGAAAGAGCATGCAAGCTAACGAGCCGCACCGCGAGCCCCCGCCCATGATCGACGGTCGCTACCGGGTGGAAGCGGAGCTCGGCCATGGAGGCATGGGACGCGCCTACCGGTGCGTAGACGAGCGATCCGGGCAAGGGGTTGCGCTGAAGCAGCTTCGCATGGCGGGCGACTCGGCCTCCGCGGCCCAGGCGATGTTTCGCCGCGAATACCACACCCTGGCTGAGTTGCGTCACCCGCACATCATTCGCGTGCTCGACTTCGGCGTGGACGATGGCAGGCCCTACTACACGATGGAGTTGCTGGATGGCGAGGACGCAGCGACCGCCATTCGAGCGCGGACGCTGACGATTCGTGAGATATGCATTCTGCTGAGAGACACGGCCTCAGCGCTCGCACTCGTGCACTCACGTCGCATGGTTCACCGCGATGTCAGCTCGCGCAACGTCTGGCGCATGCCCGATGGCCGCGCGAAGTTGATCGACTTTGGCACCCTGGTCGCGATGGGCCCGCAGAGCCGCATTACGGGGACGCCCCCCTTCGTACCGCCCGAAGCCATGTACTTGCAGCCACTCGACGCGCGCTCGGACCTCTACTCGCTTGGCGCGGTCGCCTACCACCTGCTTACGTTGCACCATGCCTATCCGGCACACAGGCTGACGGATCTGCGTCAACTGTGGGACCAGCGCCCGAAGACGCCCGCGCACCGCCGCGCCGACGTGCCTGCGGCTCTCTCGGAGTTGGTGCAAGGGCTGCTCAGCCTCGATCCGCGCGGCCGGCCCAGCTCGGCGGCCGAGGTGTATCAGCGGTTGAGCGCGATCGCCGAGTTGCCTCCGGAGGACGATCAGCATTGCGCTCAGGCATTCCTGAACAGCCCGCAGCTCGTCGGGCGGCACAGTGCGCTCGCCACCCTGCGCAAGCGCGTCAAGGACCTGCGCGACGACTCCAGGGGCGGCGTGGCTGCGATTGTCGGTCACCCTGGCCTTGGACGCAGCCGCATGCTCGCGAGCGTGGTGCTCGAGACCAAGCTTCTGGGAGCGGCCGCCATCTCGGTGGACGCGGCTGCGGTGGGGACCGGACCACTTGGGCTGATCATCGCACTGGCTGAACGCCTGATCCAGGAGCTGCCGCTTTCGGCCGCTGCCAGCGCGGACAGGGCTCGTGTACTGGCACATGCCTCGCCGGCGCTGCGCGCGGCCTTCGGGAACCCACCCCTGGATGAGTCCACGCGCTCGGGCGGTTTGAGCGCCGCGCTGGTATCACTGTTTAAGAATGCCGTTCGACGACAGCCTCTGATGATCGCGATCGACGGCGTCCATCGCGCCGATGGTGCATCCCTTGCGGTGCTCGGCCAGCTTTGCGTGGCGGCGTCGCGATCGCGCCTACTGCTTGTCGTGTCGAGCGACCAAGCTCCGCTCTCGGACTCGCCTCCTGCACTGGCCAAGCTGTTGGAGCAGCGCAACCGCGTCGAACTTGGCCCGCTTCAGTCTGCTGACACGCTGCGTTTGCTCGAGTCACTGTTCGGCCAGGTGCCAGGCCTGCAAGAAATGGCAGAGTGGGTGCACGGTCTATCCGGAGGCAGCCCGGGTGCGTGCATGCAGTATGCTCAGTATCTCGTGGATCGCGGGGTGGCGCGCTACGATGCGGGGCGCTGGAAGTTGCCGGTTCAACTGCGCGATCAGGGGCTGCCCGACAGTCTATCCGCCATGTTGGCAGACCGGTTGAGCGAACTGAGCCAGGAAGCTAGGCGTTTGGCCCTCGGCCTGGCGCTCGCGCGTGACGAGACCCGGGCAGCATGGCAGCCAGAGCAAAGCATCCAGCTCGAGGATTTCCCCAAGCTGCTGCACGCGGACGACGACGACGCGCGTACTTTTCGTGCGCTGGATGAGTTGCTACAGATCGGGCTGCTGGAACAGCGCGACAGCTACTACGTCCTGGGGCAGCGCGCGATCGTGGACTCCTTACTGCAATCAGCGGATGCGGCAGCGCGCCGAGAACAGCACCTGCGGTTGGCAGAGATCTTCAGCCAGCCCAACTACCCCCACGATCTCGCCCCGATCGTGCATCTACAGCATGCGGGCGAAGACGACCAGGCTTGCCAGCGCCACCTGGCGCGTGCCGAGCGCGTGGCAAATGGCACGGTTGACTGGAAACTCGTGCGCCTTTCCCTCCACACGAGTTCCACCTTGCGCGCATTCGATCACTGGCAGGCCACGCACGGGCCGGCACGCGACGGCGTGCTGCTGCGCCGCATGCTGCTGCTATCGTGTCCGGCGTATGACTGGAGCCTGTCGCGCTTTGGTGCGGCGCAGCTTGCGCAGGCTCGGGCCGACAGCGGGCTATTGTACTGGGACGAGACCGACCCTGCTGCGGAACCGGCGGAGCGGGCAGAAGTGTGTCTGCGCCGGGCCAAGCAGGCATATGAAGCGAAGCCGGAGCACGAGCGCTGTCTATCGCCCGCCGAAGCAGTCGGCGAGCTGGCTACCTGCGCCCTCACTTTGGGAGCGGCCGCCGTCAACAGTCATGACCTGGCGCTGGCGCGCGAGCTGCTGCCGATCATAGCGCCGTTGCGTGCCCTGTCCCCCATGCTCGACCTGGTCGCCGATCTGTGCGAGTTGTCGCTCGACCGGCTGATCGGCAGGCGGCTCGACAGGCGCATGCTCCAAGCCGCCGATCGAGCCCTCGTGACGGAGGGGATGCCCGATGTGCTGCGCATGGGCAGTTTCGCCGTCCTCAGACAGATCCAGGGGCTGTATGACGCCCGCTTCGGACGCGCCCGCGCGCTGACTGCCGTCAGCCCCATCGAGGAGCGCCGGGGCAAAGCAATCTTCCTGGTGGCGCACGTGGAGTGGCTCGCCCACGCGTTCCGGGGCCACGCGGCTGAGGCGGCGCGGGCGTACAAGCACATCGAGGTCATCACAGAGGACGATGTGTGGCGGCGCAAGGCGCACCTGTTCGCAGAGGCCGAGTTGCACGCACTGACGGGCAATCTTCTCGCGCTGACGCGGGTTCGTGAGGGGATGGAGGAGCTGGCGGAACGGTTTCCCGGTTGGCGGCCCTGGCTTGCCTATGCCCGGGGGATGGAACACTGGCTGCGCGGCGACCTTCCGCTCGCGGGCGCACAGCTCGACGCCGCCCTGCTGGAGGCCCTCCCGGGTGAACATCGGGCGTGGGGAACCGTAGCGCCGGCGCGCGCGTTGCTCCGGCTTGCGTGCGGCGATGTCGAGGGTGCACTGGATGCCGGTGAGGCGGTCGTGCGCGACGTACGGGCCCACGCGTTGGAGCCCAAGGCGGAGGTCTTTGCAGAACGTGTACAGGCCCTTGCCCTGAGCGCTCGTGGTGAGCATGTTCAAGCGAAGGCTGCACTGCAGCGGGCTTTCGCTCTCGCTTCCGAGCTCGAGCTCGATGGGTTGCCGCTTGCGACGCTTTTCGAGGCCAGCGCCCGGATCGGTCTCGCAGCAGACGACTTCGGTACCGGAAGCGATTCATTGCAGCGGCTCCGGGACCTACTCGAACACGCCGACGCGCCGGCCCTCGTGGCGGCCTACGAGGCGCTTCGACAACAGACATCGAGCGACCTAGATGCCCTTCACCAGCGCTCGATCTCAACCGATGAAGTGGGCGCGATGACTTCGGTGTTCACCGAGGTCAGTAGCCAGATCAACGCTTCCAGCGCGAGCGAAGTGCGCTGCCGTCGAGCCCTGGAGCTGGTACTGGAAGACATGGGGTTGCGGGAAGGGCACCTCTTCTTGGTGGGGGACGAGGGAGCCTATTCAGCCGCGTCGATCGGGGCTCGCCCGGACGATATGCTGGAGCTTGCGGAGCGCGCGCTTAGCAACGATCTGCTCGAGACCAAGACGGAGGAGGGCTTACGCGTCAAGATCTCTGACCGGCCTTCGAATAGCAACGACCCATCCACGCAGACCAGCATCGCCGTGGCGCCGATCATGCTGGCGCAACGTTCGGACGATCTACCGAGACCAGTGGGTGTCATCCTACACAAGCTGGAGCCACAGCTTCCCAAAGCGCCCAACGACGACCTACTGCACGCGATCGCCCAGTGTCTGGTGACGGCAGGAGATACACGCAAGCTCGGGGCCGCCTGACCCTCTGGCCTGTCCGGGCTATTGTTTGGTGCAGCGGGTCAGAACGATGCCCGTCGATACACCATTGATTGGTCGCCGAGGTGGATGGGGGCAGCGAGCGTTCCTCGCGCCTGGAGCAGGGCGGCTGCACTCCCGGGCATCCTCTACGGGGTGAGCGAAATGACTTGGCAAGTCGCGAGCCGCGAACATGGGGACCTGTACGGCTTCGTTTTCGCGGCGGCGAGGGCGATCCGAACGGCCGCGGCGCCCGTATGAGTTCAAAGCATGGCCGCGGGCGTCGGTGACCTCGATGCGTGGCCGTGACCTGGCACTCGGGCCGACCGTGTCGAGGCAGTGTCGAGCCTCGCTTTTGGGAGCACAACGATGATCGGTGATGTTCAAGCGTCGGAGTCGACCGCGGTGCCGGTCCCGGTGTTGCAGCGATGAGGCGGGCGGTCGTCATCGGCGGCAGCATTGCCGGAATGAGCACTGCCAGGGCCTTGAAGGACTTCTTCGACGAGGTGCTGATACTCGAACGCGACCTGTTTCCGGATGCACCGCGAAGCCGACCGGGCGTTCCCCAGAGCCATCACGCACACGCCCTGCTCGAACGAGGCCATAGGGAGCTAGAGGCCCTATTTCCGGGGTTCAGCGATGCCGTGCTGGAGGCAGGTGGTCGGCTGTTTGATTTCGGCGAGCGTTTCGCCATCCGCCGCGCAACCTACTGGCAGAACGTTGGACGGGACGGCTTTGAGCTGCTGTGGGCCAGCCGGAACCTGATCGAGTTTACCCTGCGGCGCCTTCTGCGAGTGCAGACTGTAACGAGGCTGCGTGACGGGGTCGAGGTACAAGGGCTGCAGGTGACTGGGCCGCCGTATCGTGTGCACGGAGTTCGCGTTCGTTCCCGACAGGGGGCCACCGAGGAGATCGACGCAGAGCTCGTCGTCGATGCCAGTGGCCGCGCATCTAGGTGCGTGGCGTGGCTTGCTGAAGCTGGCTTGCCACCTCCACCCACGAGCGCGGTGGATGCTCGCTGTGGCTATGCGTCGCGGCTCTACTTGCCGGCAAGCGACCGGGCGCGCCGCTGGAGCGGGATGTGGATAGAGTCGCGCAGCGATCTCCCACGAGGTGGAGCGATCTTTCCCATCGAACACGGGCGCTGGCTGGTGACCGCGGTGGGTGTCAATGGCGACTACCCACCCACCGACGAGCTCGGCTTCATGCGCTTTCTAGAATCCCTACCATCGAGGGCGCTTTCACGTGCACTCGTGGGAGCGACTCCGCTGTCCCCGGTCGTGGGAAACCGCTCGATGGCCAATGCGCTCTATCACTACGACCGATGGCGAGAGCGGCCGCGCGGTCTCCTGGCGGTCGGCGACGCTGTGTGCACAGTAAACCCGATCTACGGGCAGGGCATGACGTGCGCCGCTGCCTGCGCCGGGGCCCTCCGAAGAACTCTGCAACAGCAAGGTTGTCGTGGCGACTACGAGCGGTTCTTCTTGAAGCGCCAGGCAGCCATCCTAAGGGACCCATGGCTCTTGACGACGGGCGCCGACTTTCAGTGGCCGGGTACGGTGGGCGAGCGGCCCAAGCGCAGCAAGATCGCGGAGAAGTACCTGCGCCTTGCGATGGAAACAGGGCACCTCGATGGCTCGCTGCACCGGCAGCTCACGCCGGTCTACAATCTCGCGGCCCCAGTGACTCGCTTCTTCGCTCCCAGGGTGGCGCTGAGGGTCTTGCTCCTGGAGCTCCGCCGCTGGGCGTCGCGGGTGTTTCAGGCGCGGGCCTGTCGCTCTGACAAGCGCCTTCAGATGGGACCCGAATGATCGTCGGCTACCTCGAGCAGTTCGTCCTTGGCTCGTGTGCCTTCGCGGCGTTGCCGTGGTTCTACGCCATTCACCATGAGCCCAAGCGGCGGTATTCGTACTACGCGGCTACCATGTTTGTTCCCGTAACGATGGGTTTGTGGAACGTTCTGTCGTTGTTCCTCAGCGAGCACTTCGGACTGTCGCTTCGCATGAGGTTCGTGACGATTACCGCGATCAACTACGTCGTCAATCTTCTCAACGTGGGCACTCGTGGCCTATACGTGTTCTCGCTCAGAGGTTGGGTGGGATACGCGGGTCGCAGCCTGCTTCTGTACGCCGTACATTGGAACGTTGTCGTGCATTGGCTAGTCGTGAGCACCGCCCGCCCGCCGCCGGGTTCGCCTTGCTAGGCGGGAGAAGCAGACTCGACTATGCCTCGCTTGCCTGACCCGATCGATATCGACTTCCTGTACCGCAACCACCTGGATGTGGCCAGTGCACCCATCTATCACGAGCTCCGGGCGCGGGGTCCCGTGCATGCCACGCGGGACGGCGGCGTGATGTTGACGGGATACGATGTCGCCAGGCAGGTCCTTTCAGACACACGGTTCAGCGTCGACGTTCGCTGGCTCGGCGCGATGGAAGACCACGGCGCGCTGCCCTAC
>JAPPOR010000110.1:0-27256 GCA_028817905.1 Myxococcales bacterium | reverse complement strand
CGATGGATGTGCTCAACGACCTGGCCTATCCGCTGTCGGTGCAAACGATCTGCGACCTGCTCGGCGTACCGAAGGGCGACCTCCACCGGTTCCAGGAATGGTCTAGACGTTCGTCCCTACTGATCGACCTGACATTCCTTTCGCCCGATCTGCTCCAGGAAGCGCTGGAGGCATCCCACGAGATGGGCCTCTACTTTGAGGAGATGATCCGCGCACGCCAGGATCGGCCAGGCGACGGCCTGTTGAGCAGCTTGGTGAGCAACCGCGGTGGATCCGACAGGTTGATACACGAGGAGATCCTGGCCATGGCAACCCTGCTCTTTGTAGCTGGCCACGAGACCACGCAGAACCTCATCGGGAACGGATTCTTGCGCCTGTGCCATAGCCCGAGGCAGCTTGCCAAGGTGAGCCGGAATCTGCTACTCGTCCCCGGGCTGGTCGAGGAGTGCCTTCGCTTTGACCCTCCGGTCGCCGCGAACGGACGCATTGCCAAGGAAGATGTGGCGATTTGTGGGCACATCATCAGGAGGGGTCACTGGGTTCATATGCCGTTGATCGCGCTAAACCGCGATCCCCAGCATGTTCGCGATCCGGACCGCTTCAACATTCAGCGTGAGGATAATCGTCACTTGTCCTTTTCTGCCGGAGCGCACTTTTGCTTGGGGGCGATGCTGGCAAGGATGGTGGCGGTCACCGCGTTCGAACGTGTGCTCTCCCGATTCGAGGGCTTCCGCCTGAAGACAGCTAGGCCCCGGTATAGGCCGCACGTGGTCCTCAGGGGCCTGGAGGAGCTTGTGGTGGAATTCCAGGAAACCAGGTCGCGGAAACGAACGGCAGGGACAACAACCTGAACAGGCGGGCCCTTTGCCGTTTTCCGCGCGCACGATGCGGAGTACATTAACTTGTGGAGCATGGGTTGTTCAGACATCGGCAGGACCGCGTACCGGTCGGCGTTTTTCTTGCAATCAGCTTGGGTGATCTTGCGGTCTATTTCTACGTAGACGGAGTGTGGGTGCTACTGGCCTACTCGCTGGCGATGGCCCTGCCCAAGGGGATCGCATCGGCCTGGAACCACCACCATCAGCACGTACCGACGTTCAGGAGGGTCTGGCTCAACCGTCTCCTGGAGCTGGCCTACGGCCTGCAGACCGGTATGCCGACCAATCTGTGGCGGCTGCACCACGTGCTCGGGCATCATGTGAACTACCTCGATCAGCGGAAGGACGAGAGTCGTTGGCAGCGTTCCGACGGAACCCAGATGGGCGAGTTGGAGTACACGGTCCATACGGCCCTTTCGGCCTATCCACGCGCGCTGAGCCTCGGGCGCCGTTACCCGCAGGTGTTGCGGCCCTTTCTCATCTTCGGAATCCTCACCTGGGGGGTGGCCATTGCTCTGACAGTGGCACGTCCCCTTCCGGGCCTACTGGTGTTTCTGCTTCCCATGGTGACGTGCCCCATCTTCACGGCCTGGGTCACCTACGATCATCACGCTGGGCTGCCGACGAGCAGCCACTTCGAGGGCTCCTACAATATCATGAACCCCTGGTTCAATCGCCTGACGGGGAACCTCGGGTACCACACCGCACACCACTACAGGCAGGGCGCCCACTGGTCACAACTTCCGGAACTGCACGCCCTCATCGCACCCCGGATCCCAGCTCACTGCTACACCCGATCGTTCTTCGACGCGTTGTTGCCAACTGCCCAGCCGGTGCCGGCACCAGAGGAGCCCTCTACGCCCGGGTGACGCAGTGGCTGGAGCGGGAGGGGGCAACCAACCCTGCCCGAGAGCCGATGGCGCCGAACCTCCGGCGGCGACAGTGCCTAGCTAGTGGCACCCAGGAAAGGGCACGCGCCTTTTCCGAAGGGGCCCACCTGGGTCCAATCCCTGTGAAGTCCAATCCCTGTGAAGCCAAATCCCTGCGCGATCCGATACCGAAGTCATTGAGGTTCGGGGCTAATCGGCATGGTACCCGTACGCACTCGGCCAATCACTTCTTTGGTCGGGCGGTTCAGGACAGGCTTGCAGCGCTTGCTCATCTGAGCCCACTACACAGTCGCTGGCACAGAAGCCCTCCGGGTCGCACATTCCGGCGTCGCCGGCGGGAACAGGACCGGTAGATTTGAAGCAACTCTCGCCGTCTTCGCAGTTGCTGCAGACCGCCTGGGTGTTCTGCATCATCCCGCGGTCCTCGTGGCCGAGGATATGGCAATGATTCACGAAGGCGCCGCTAAACTCCTTGGCGACGTAGCGCATCGTGGCCTTGCCCCAGCTGTCGGTGTCCGAGTTGGGCTCCTGCGCTCGCGGCACGCCACCGTCGGCAAGTGCTGGCGGGTCCAGTGCGAGTGGCAAAGCCAGCGTGTCGCGCCAAACCGGGTGGGCGAACCTCTGTTCTTCCAGGCGCTGGCCCGCATCGGACTCGACTCGCGTCGTTTGTGACAGCAGCTGAAATGGGTTCTGATGGATGTGAAAGGGATGCTGCACCCGACTGCTGTTGTTGAGCAGGGTCCACTCTTCGGTTTCGTCGATGATCAAGCTTTGGTTGGCACAGTCGGGGTCGTACTTTCTCTGGTCGATCCAGAACTGCACACCGCCGAGATCGGTCTGGTTGACCATCTCGTAGTACACCGTACGGAGGTTCGCGTCTGATACCTCTGGCAGATCGGCCAGGAACCTTGCCATCTTCGGGAACTCCGATTCCGTTGGGAATGCCACGTCGAGGTACGGAGACCTGTCGACCTTCAATGTGAGCAGTGCTCCTAGGTCGTTTTCGTCGAGCCCGCACTCCTCCTTGCCGATGCCAAGCGCCGGTCCGCCGCGTAGCTTACCGTCCGGACCAGGCTGGATGGTTTCGGGTTTCGCTGGACCGAGCATGAAGCAGAACGTCTCGCCCGGCGCATCGGGTGCCTTCACCAGGAGGTCCACCCGATTCCCCGGAGCAAGACTAAATGTCGTTGCCTCCTCCAGTGAACTCACATCGCCCTGACCCGTGCAGTCCGGGTTGTTGAGAAACGGCTGACACTCATAGTTGTCCCGCGAGAACTGCACACCGTCCATCGCGATCTGCTTGATCTCTGGAACCTTGTCGCCCTCCGCGAAGCCCAGCTGCACATTTGCCGATGCTTGCATCGTCGCACCCACGAGGCGCCACCGCTGGATCTCTCCCGGCTTCATCGTAACCGTCGGGTTCCCTTGCCCGTTTACCAGCAACGCGTTCTTGTTGGAGTTGGAGCTTCCTAGACCCGGGATCGTCTCCTGCAGCTGCTGGACCACCATCAGGTGGTCGACGAGTGTGCCCTGCGATGTCCCGGCGAAATAGGCCTCAAGCTCTTCATCGAATGCACCGCGAACCTCAAAGGTGCCCACCAGGCCATTGATCACCTGGAGCGCGGTCGAGCCGTGTTTGTGCGCATGGTACCAGTGAGTGCCGGCCGGTTGCGTGAAGCGAAGAGGATCGACGTCGTATTGATAGCTGCTTTCCGGTGCGATCTTGAGCAGTACGTTATCCTGCGGCTCCTGGGACGAGATGTGGAATCCGTGAAAGTGGAAGTTGGTCGTGTTGGGACCGTGGAAACAGTTGGGAGGCTCAATGACCTGGCCATCCACTACTTGGGACGGGGTACCTGCATCGCCACTCAGCGGCTGGCAACCGTCCTCGCCAGCGTCCGCGGCCATCCGGTTGTACAACTTCATCTTGAAGTGCGTACCGTCCGAGAGGCCCGCGTCGGTCGCCGGGTGCATCACGAAGGTGGGGCCTGGAGCGCTCCAAACGATTTTGTCGCTGTGCGGGTCATCGGCGTCAGTTGAGTCGATGGTCATCCCGGGCTCTTTCGGGAAGCCATAGGTTCGCAACTCCAGCGTTTGCATCTCCCAATGCGGTACCCCGCCATCCAGGCCGTTGCTGATCCAGACCGGAACACAACGTTCGACTTGACGCACCACGAGCTGCGTATCGATGGTTCCCTTGGAAGGGTGTATCGTCACGGGCTGCCGCAGCTCGCCAGACTTGTAGATCCCACCGTCACAGGCACCGTGATTCAGCCCGTTCGGAACTGCCTCATACCTCGCTCTGCCTTGAGCGTGCAGGTGCTCGACCGCGGCATCCATTCCTATGCCGGCATCCATGCCGGAACCGGCATCCATGTACCGTCCACCATCCGCGGTGGGCCCCGCATCCGCTACGTCGTCAGTCTCTGATGAGTCGTCCCCACAACCCGCAACGAGCGAGGCAAGCACCATAGCGGTGCATACCGCGACGCGACTCGAACCTGTCCCATCGATAAGCTCCATGGCCCCCCCATTCCATTCCCAATGACGCGCAAACTAGCACCGCGCGCGGCGCGTTCACAAGCTGCGCGGCACGACAGTGCATCGGAATGTAGCCAAGACTACGCGAGCGAGCTGTGACCGGTAGTGTTGGCAGGCGAACTCGGAGTAGACTCGCCGCATGGTTCGGATCAAGCGACTTGTGCTCGACGTGTTGAAGCCCCACGAGCCCAATAGCCTCGAGTTCGCGCGCGCGGTCGCCCAAAAGGTGGGGGGCTGCAGCGTGAAGCTGACCGTGACGGAGATGGATGACAAGACCGCGACCACGGTATTGATCGTCGAGGGTGATGACATTCGCTTCGAGGCGATTCAGGAGGCCGTTTCGCAGATGGGCGGTTCGCTCCACAGCATCGACGAAGTGGAAGTCGCCGCCGGTGCGCGTGATCCTGACTAGCGATGTTGGACGAACTTGGGCTGCTGTTTCGCATCCTTCGCGCGCCCAGCATCGCGCGTCGCTACGTCGTGACGAACGGCTTCGATGGGTGTGTGGCGATGCTGGGGCTGCTGATGGGGTTCCGGGTCGGTGCGCCGGTGGCGCTCGAGGTCGTGGTCGGCGCCTGCCTCGCCACGGCCGTGGCCCTCGGCATGAGCGGCTTGACCAGCGCCTACATCAGCGAGGCCGCTGAGAAGAAGAAGGAACTGCGCGAGCTCGAGAGCGCCATGCTTACCGACCTGGACCAGTCCGCCCACGGCCGCGCTGCGCGCCTGATGCCGATTGCCATCGCGCTTGTCAACGGCCTGGCACCCTTTCTGGTCGCGATGGTGATCATGTTGCCCCTGTGGCTCGGTTGGGCTGGGATCGTGCTGCCCGTTGCGCCCCTGGACACAGCGATCGTTGTCGCCTTCGTCGAGGCCTTCCTGCTCGGCGTTTTCGTCGGCACCATCAGCGAGACGTTCTGGCTCTGGGCTGGCCTGCGCGCGACCTTCGTTGCTGGCGTCACAGCCGGTCTGATCCTACTGCTGGCTCCGGGCTAGCTGGTTCTCATCCAAGAGTTGGCATCCTCTACGTCACGGTCTGCGGGCGAACGTTGCCTTGAATGCGGTTGTCGCGAGGTTATTGCGCTCACGGTTGACCTTCTGAAGCCTCGTGTCAGAGTTGGCCGGTGGCAGACACTGTCCTGTACCTTGTGCGTCATGCCGAGTCCCGACCGGACTTCACGCTTCCCGAGGCGGACTGGCCCTTGAGCGAGCGGGGGCACTCTCAGGCGCAGGAGCTGGTGCCCGTGCTTTCAGCGTTGAAGATCGACGTGCTGTACTCGAGCCCCTATGTGCGAGCGATGGACACTATCAAGCCAGTCGCAGCGCGCTTGGGCATCGGAATTCGTGTGCACGACGACCTCCGTGAACGCGAGCTGTCCAAGCACGGGCTCGGCGATGCGTTTTGGCCCACCGTGCAGCGCTCATGGGCCGAGCGCGATTTCGCCCTTCAGGGCTGTGAATCGTACAACGACTGCCAGCGGCGCATTGTCCCTGCGATCCACGGGATTGCTGCGGCGCACCCCGGCAGGACGATCGCGCTGGCTTCCCATGGCAATGCGCTTGCCGTGTACCTCGAGCACGTGCACGGTTCATTCGGCTATGAACGCTGGCGCGCCATGCGCAATCCGGACCTGTTTCGGATCGCCTACGGCAGCGCCGGGGCCCGTTGGGACGGGGTGCAGATGCCGACGTCTGTAGGGGTCGCATAGCGCTGGTTTCGCGCCGCGCGGCTTCCGACGTCGTCTCAGCAGCAATGCGTGCCAGCTCAGCTGCTATGCGCGTACCCGTCCAGCCTCCACGCACGTCGGCGAACATGCCGGGCGACCGATCCGCCGGCTCCGTGTCACTCCATGGAAAGAACCGGGAGCCTCAAACTGTCGAAATCATGTGGCTTTGGCCTTCTCTTTGCGGCTGCAGGTTGACCGGTCAGCCTCCTCGATCCATGGTTTTGAACACGTTCGAAAATGAGCATCGACACCCAGAGAGGCGATCCAGCGCCGCGCCTCACCGAAAAGGCTCGGAAGACGCGTTCACGGCTTGTTGTGGCGGCGCTCCAGCTGACGCAGGAGGTGGGGTACGAGCGCGCGACCATGCGCGAGATCGCGAAGCGCGCCGGTACGTCACTGGGCAACGCCTACTACTACTTCCCTTCCAAGGGCCACTTGGTGCAGAGCTTCTACCGGCGGACCCATGAGGAACACGTGGTCGGGTGTGCCGCAGTGCTGGCGACGGATCGGACGTTTCGAGGGCGGCTGCTCGGTGTGATGCGCGCCAAGCTCGCCACGATTCGGCCGTACCACGGCTTCTCCATGGCGCTCTTCCGGGCGGCGGCCGACACCGATAGCCCGCTCAACCCCTTTAGCGACGCATCGGGTCCCACGCGCCGGGAGGCCATCGCGCTGTTTGCGGAACTCGTGGCAGGCAGCCGGGAGCGAATCCCGGTTGAGTTCGCGGAGGAACTGCCGGAACTGCTGTGGCTCTACCACATGGGCGTCCTGTTGTTCTGGATCCATGACAAGAGCCCGCAACAGCAGCGGTCCCTTGCCCTCGTCGAGCAGACCGTGCCGCTCATCGCGAGTTTGGTCGCCGCGGCCTCCTTGCCAGGGCTCGGGGCCATCCGCAAGCAGATCCAAGCGCTTCTCCATAGCTTGCGCCCAGAACCGAAGGCTGCACCAGGATGATGAAGCGAGCAGACTTCCGGCAGCGCCGAGCATCCAGAACTTTGATCGGCCTGTTTCTAATCTGTGCGGCTACGAGTGTCCTCTACCGGGTGATCGTGGCCAACGGTCTCGAGCAGACCGCAGTGCTCTTCATCGGCCTACCCATGTTTCTGGGCATCGCGCTCGCCTCTACGCGCCCGGCCAGGACCTCCGTGGGAATCGCACTCAAGACCGTCACATTCGCGCTCTTGGCATGCGGCACCTTGGTGGGCGAGGGCGCGATTTGTCTGCTCATGGCCGCGCCCCTGTTCTATGGAATGATCGGCATCATGAGCCTCTTCGGGTACTTTCGCAGACGGGATGGGGCGCGCGGACGACTCCATGCCGTGACTTGGGCTCCGCTGCTATTGATGGTGTTCGAGGGAACTACACCGGCCTTGTCGTTTCAACGCAGTGAGACCGTGATCGTCGAGCGCGTGACGACCAGCGCACCGGAGGTCACTCGCGCGCAACTCGCACGCCTGCCGGTCTTTCCCGCCTCAGACCTTCCTGCGTTTCTCCGACTGGGCTTTCCGCGCCCGGTGCGTGCTGCGGGCTTCGGACTGTATGTCGGTGACGAACTGGTCGTGACCTTCGCGGGTGGGGAAGGGGAGCCAGGCGACCTGACGCTTAGGGTTGTGGAGTCGAGTGCCAGCCGTGTCCGGTTCGCTGCCATCCGCGATACCAGCCACATTGCCCACTGGTTGGCCTGGCGAGACACGACGATCGAACTGAAGCCCACGAATGTCGGAACGCTCGTCCGATGGACGCTGCGCTATGAGCGGCGCCTGGACCCCGCGTGGTATTTTGCGCCCTTCGAACGGTACGCCGTTGGGCTGGCTGGACAGTACCTCCACGACGCGTTGGTGAAGCCGCCGTGATGGACGCGGCAGGATGGGTCCGCTCGCTCGGCCTGGGTTGCCCACTGGTGGCGACCCTGGTGGCGTTTCATGCGAGACCGCTCGCTCGCCGAGGCGTCGCGGCCAGCCTGGTCGCGACGGCCTGGACATTTCCGGCTCTGTTTGGGCTGAATCTGCTCGCACAGCGCGTCGGCTGGTGGTCATTCGATGGCGCCGCGGGCGGACTGTTCTTTGGGGTCCCCCTCGACGCGATCGTGGCATGGACGGTGCTGTGGGCGGTCCTGCCAGAGATCGTGGCCCCCACGCTTTCCCTGCCCGTACTCGCGGGGATCGCATTGTGGCTGGACCTGATGGTTATGCCGCTCGGCGAGCCCGTGATTCGCCTGGGCGAGTCATGGCTTGTCGGCGAGTTCCTGGCGATCGCATGCGTGCTGGCGCCTGCGCGACTGGTGGCGAGCTGGACGAGGAAACAGGCCTTCCTGGGCTACAGGACCGCTGTTCAAGCCGTGTCCTTTGGCTCGCTTGCGTGGATCCTGATTCCACTCGCCGCCTTTGCGTGGACCGGGCGAGACCCGATGAGGTGGCTCTCACACTGGTCATGGGGGGCGGTGACGACGCTGGCGCACTGCGCCGGGCTGTTCGCTGCGCTGGCCCTCAGCGCCGTGCAGGAGTTCGTTCAACGAGGTCATGGGACTCCCATGCCGCTCGATCCCCCCAAGCGCCTTGTGACGAGCGGACCGTACGCCTACGTTGCAAATCCGATGCAGCTCGCCATGACGGCGACCATGATCGTCTGGGCCTTGTTGCTTCAGTCGTGGCTCTACGCAGGCGCCGCCCTTGTCGCCTTCGTCTTCAGTATCGGGTTCACCGCCTGGGAAGAGTCGCAGAGCATGATCCCGCGTTTCGGAAGTGCGTTCGAGGAATACAGGGCCCAAGTACGATTCTGGCGAGTTCGCACGCGTCCCTACGTTGCGAACCCAGCTCGGCTATACTACGGGGCGGGATGCAACGCGTGCGAAGAGCTCGCCGCATGGATCCGGCGGCGCGCCGTCGGTTTGCAGCTGGTGCCAGCGCAGGAGCACCAGTCTGCGAACCTGACTCGCATGACCTATGAATCTACCGGGTATCGCGCTTATGGTGTAGAAGCTGTGGCACGGGCGCTCGAGCACGTCCATCTTGGCTGGGCGGTGCTCGGCTGTCTCGCGCGCCTGCCCATCATGGTGGACGTGCTTCAGGTCATCGTCGACGCGAGCGGTGGCGGGCCACGTGCCCTTCGATGCGAGCTGTCCGATGGCCAGGTGGAGCATCGGCGACTCACGAGTGCGGGACATCCGCCGGGGTCGCGGGGGGTTGGATGACATCCAGTTCGCTGCAGTGGGAAGCGCTGAACTCGCCGGACAGGGAGCCGATGGGTAGCAAAAGGTCGAGGGAGCCAGACAGCACGTGGTCGAGATCCACCCGGCGCAGCTTCAGCTGTCCCGCTTGCGCTTTCATGCTCCGATGACCCAGGGCCGCCGCTTCCAGGGGGCCTCCGAGTTCGTCGTCGCAACCGGGTTGGGTGAGGATGAAGGTCGAGCCGGCGGCTTCAGCAGGTGATAACTCCAGCAATCCCAGGCTCGGCTCCCCAGACAGTCTGATGTTCAGCTTGGCGATGGTTCCGTCGGGCTCGGCTGCGGTGTCCTCACAGCGAACCGAACAGGGATTGCCGCGCAGGTTGCTGAGCATCAGCCATACCGTGTCCACGTGCCCGTAGCTGTCACGATGGACGTAGTAGCGCGCCTGGTCGAGACTCGTAGCGGCAAGGGTCTCGGCTACCGCGCCATCGAGCGCGACGTTGTCCGGTCCGTTCGTAGGACCGACGGCGGGAGCAGCGGGGACGCCGCCGATCCCCGCTTGCCCGGCGGGGATATCTGCACACGCAGCCACAAACAAAAGCACTGCTGAAAGCGATCTCATGTTGACCTCCTGTTGAACTCTTGCGGCGGTTCGGCGCGCCACCCCAGAAGCGTAGCGCTGGCGAATGGTTCTTCTAATGAAATTACATTTCGAATATCATTCGAAATATGAATCAGTTGGCTCCCCCGGTAGACCTCAGCCAGCTGCAGACCTTCTACGAGGTGGCACGCCTCGGGTCGGTACGGCGTGCGGCCGAGGTCCTCCATTGCTCGCAGCCGGCGGTCAGCCATCGGCTGCGGGCCTTGCAGGAGGACCTGGGCGTCGCCCTGTTCGAGAGGGTGGGCCGGACCCTGGCGCTGACCGCCGCAGGGGACCGCCTGCGGCACCAATGCCAGGACCTGTTCGCGCTCTCGCAAAACATTCGAGACGCCGTCCGCGCCGACAGCGAGACGATCCACGGAACAGTCACGATCGGAACCTACCCCACCGTCTCAAGCCAGCTGCTCGTACCGGCACTGCACCAGCTGCTCGTTGAGCACCGTGCGCTGCAGGTCACCCTGAAGCTCGGCTTCACGGAGCCGCTGTGTGACGAGTTGAGGTCGGGCAACGCGGACATCCTGCTACTGATAGGTGCTGAACGCCATCCGGGGTTGCAGATGAAGACCGTGGGGCGCGATGCCCTGGTGGCAGTGATGTCTCCGACTCTTGCACCTCGAAGACGCGGGCAGGTTTCGCCAGAAGAGCTGCGGAACCTGCGCTATCTATGCTGGTCGGGGCCCCGCGACCCCACCTTCGAAGCGGCCCAGGGCTACGCACAACGTCACGGCTTGCTCACCGAACGCTCACCCCTGGTGCCTCACACCGAGACCCTGCGCGCGCTTGCTGTGGCCGGCGCGGGGTACACCATCCTGCCGAGCTATACGGCCAGAGCCGAAGTACAAGCAGGTCACCTGGTGGCGTTGGCGCCCAAGGGCCTCAAGAACCGCCTCAGCTTCCAGCTCATCACCCGTCGCGGTCAAGTCGTCACCGCCGCGCTGCGCGCGGTTGAACAGGCCCTCATAGGCCTGCAGTTCGATATCTCACGCCGCCCCCGGCAGCCAGCGACCCGCCGCACCTGATCCTGCCGGTCGCGAGTGGCGATACCGCGAACTGCCTCCGCCGATCGGTGCCGGGTGAGTCCCAGGGCGCTCGTCCCCATGAAGCGCTTCCCGTTCTCCACCAACTGCGGTGTCGCGCGCTTGTGGAAGTTGCCGTCGTCGGCTCCTCCAGCGTGGTCGTGGGTATGGCGGTCGTCGTTCACGCGGACGGCCGCGCCATCCCAGAGCTACCGGGCGTTGTTCACGAAGAAGTCGATGTCGCCGGCCTCATTGACCGAATGCGCCACCAAGTGTTCACTAGCCTAGTCTGTTGCCTGCGCTGCGGCCGAGGGAAACCGGGCTAGCGTGCTAGGCGATCGCGGAACGCATGCGCGCGGAGGCGTGATCACCCAGGGTCGCCGCAGTTCTCCCGCAACCGGCCACGCCGCTGACCGATGGGGGGGTCAAGCAGTCAGACGCAGGCGATGGGCCCGGAGCCCCGAACGCGGTGCGCTCGCCGCACCTGGGAGCACTTCATGGAAGAGAAACTGAAACAATTGCGGCCCGATTCGGGCATGCACCTGCCGCAGGCAATCGTCGTTGGCCTCACGCACGGCGCCCCCAGTGCGCTGGGGGTTCAGCTATCGATCGACGGTGGTCGCCCGAGTGCAAGGCGCACCCCCGCGACCGGTCGGCGCGTACGGGCAGAACAGAAGCTTCAGACATTTCGAGAGGCGTCCGGCGGGTTGATACGGCAGCTCAATATGGCGCTTGGAGGCGCGGCGGACTACCCGGTGCTCGGGGGCCTTCTAGGAACCGCTGCGGGGCTGGGCGCGGGCGGTGCGGGCTTCATCTTCGCTGCAGCGGCGACCGTGCTAAGTGCATCCCGCAAGAGCAATCGGGTGTTCGCACGCGACGGTGACGAGCTTTGGCGCGTGGAAGAGATCGGCATAAGCGCGGACGGGTCATCGAGGGAGCCCACTTATGTTGCTGCGTACTTCCTCATCGACCCATTCCGGAGGCCGTCGGCCACCACCAAGGGATGGCTACTCCACGAAGATCGGTACCAACTCCAGTAGCACGGGGGAGAATATGAGACCTCTTGCAGGAACCCTGATGACGATCATCCTACTTGGCGGATGTCGCGCCGGCGCGTCGCCCTATGACCGCCTGTGCGAGATCTACAACAGCTACGCGTCGAGACCGTCGACTCCGGAATCCGAGGTAGAACTCGCTCGCGAGATCCAACGAGAACTTCCAGGCGTCTTCAAGCACTATGGTGTCATCGCCAACGCGAGCGTTCACGACCGATATGAAATCCTGAAGGGTTTGGCGCGCGAGTCGGGTGATGCCTCATGGGAGTGCGCTGCCATCGCGCGAAGATATCCCCCCTCCGCGGTCCCGTAGCGTACAACCGCCCCGCTTCTGGCGGCGCTTCAAAGTCGCTTCATCGTGGTACGTCGCCTGTCGGGGTGATTTGTGCGGCGGAAAGCCTGCCCTTGCGAGCGGCTCAGGTGGGCACGCTGTGGCTATCGCTTGCGCGTGCTTGGGCAGCGCAACCGGGGCATAGGTGTTGCTCCCGCACGATGCGCGTGCCTATCCCGCCACGGTCGGCACGATCACGACGGTCGCGGCGTCTACGATAGGTTCGGCTCGGATGGAGGATAGGCTCTTGCTCCATCGGCACGGCGGAGCACTTCACTCCGGCTTCGGTCTGATGTCCACAGCGATCACAGATGAACATGGAAGGGTGTGTTCGCGAGCTCCGGGTGCTCGTCTCGTATGAGGGTCCGTACATCGTGGACGCTCAGGCGATCGATGGGGCGCCCGTCGGTGCTGCTGCGCGGTCGTCGCTGCAGTTCCGCGCGCGGGTACACGGTCAGCTCAACAGGGAACTCGGCATCGACGCAGAGGTGCAGATATGTGTGCCAGGCGCCTTGGCGGCGGATCTCGACGATGCGCTTCTCATAGATCCAGCCAAGGCTCGACAAATGTGTTTCGGGCGCGTCTGGGTCATCCGAGAAGACGTGCAGGTCGATGTCGCTGCCCCTGCGGATATGCCCGGTAGAGACCGAGCCGATCAGGCGCGGTGCGAAGGCGGCCAGAGCATCCATTACCCCCAGCGCACATAACCGCATGGCGCCCAGTCGCTCGGTTCTCCGATCCCCTTCTGTGCTCTCCGCCAGGCGCAGTAGTGCGGCCTGGATCTCCCCGTTGCTCGGCAGGTCCGCTGGACGGAACTGCAGCCGTCGCCCGCCGCCTGGCCCGAACAGTCGCTTCGCGGCCATCCTCTTGGCAGTGAAGTACTGGTCGACACCCTCTTCGTACATCAGGCGCGCGGCCTCTCGGGCAAGAAGCTGGCGCGTGCGAGCTGGGCTCCGATTCATGCCTCCATCAGGGGTGACAGGACGTCGCGCAGACGCGGGAGAGCACCTCCGACCCGTCGCCCGCCTCGCACGGTTCCGTAGAGACGCTTGTGCACCACTTGCTGCGTGACGCCGCACCGCCGCGCGATGGCTGCTTGAGACAGACCCTCGAAGAAGTAGGCTTCCACGGCCTCGCGCTGCTTGTCGCTGAGCGCGGTCGCGACCGCGTCCCGGATGCGCTGCGCACGGTGGGCTTCCGCCTCAGACGTGCCGCGTGGTGCCCACAGCAGCTGAGACGCATCGAGGTGATCGAAATCCGCCCACAGGACCTCGGGCCTTCCCAGATCGTTCCTAGCCCTCGGCATCCTCCACGGTGGCGACCTCGCAGAGCCACTGTTCCGCGACACCTGGTTCGAGGATTTCTCCGACGGCCCGCTCGGCCGAGACCACGGCGGCTTGTGGCTGCCGGCCCGCAAGATCCCACGCCCGTAGCGCTTCCAGGTCTGTCAGGCGGCTGTCGCCACGAAGCAGCGCGCGGCATTCGCGTGGGGCGTGCAGGAGCTCCAGGTGGTGTGCGACCAGCCACCGGACACGGTCGTCGGCGATCCCTTCGAGCATCGCTGCGCCTTGCTCCGCGTGACAGCTGCACACCGCCGCCTTGCCCACATCGTGCAGCAGGGCCGCAGCCCACAGGGCCGGGTCCTCACTGGCCTGTCGTGCCAGCCCGTACACCTGCAGAGAATGGAAGAGGGCGTCACCTTCCGGATGGTAGCGACGCGCTTGCGTTACGCGCTCGAGAGGCAGCAGCAGCGCGAGCACTTCGTCAAAGATGGTGTCGTACACGAGATGGGGCCTACGAGCGCGACACGAGGAAGGGTGGGTCGCTTGGCCCTCACCCATTATGCACGGCCACACCCACCTGGCAGCAGGTGACTGATTTGCTCTGCTCTCTCCGCGGCCTATGTCTCTGGAATTGCCCGGGTTATTCTGCCAGGTTCGCCGACGTTTCCACGCGCCCGTGCGACTGAACGGGCACCGCGCCTGCGTCTCGAGGTTCACTGGGTGTCGAAGCGCTTGATCAGGGTTTTGGGCGCTTTGACTCTCCAGGACTCCTCGATGCGCTGGCGGGCTTCCGCGACCCGAAGCTTGGCGAGGCGGGCGAGCACCGCGGGCCAGCCGACGTAGTGGCTGGTGATGTAGTACAGGTCGGGCTGGCTGCCGATCAGGAACTGTTGCTCGTCAACGCTGCCGAGCATGAAGACGACGCTCCTGCCGTCTTCCTTGAGTCGCACGAAGCCCTTGCCGCGAACCTTGAGGGCGGGGGTGCGGTACCAGGTCTCTTCGGTCACCTCGGGCAGTTCTTGGCCCAGTGATGAGAGCTTCTCCCACCTCATGGCGTCTACCCGCCCGTTGCGGTTGAGAGCACGTCCATCGTCGTCATGCCTTGCTCGCCGTGACCAGGAAGATCGGGTAGGTCTTGCCTTCCTTGTCGAGCTCGACGGCGGTGACGAACTGGACGTCGCGGAAGCCGGTTTGCTCCAGGATGGCCTGCAGCTGACTGCGGTCGAAGCCATGGTGAAAGACGCCCTGGACGTCGGGCGGATGGAAGGAGCCGTCCTCGCTGTCCAGGTCGGCCAGGGCGAGGCGCCCGGTGGAGGACAGATGCCGAGCGAAGGCCTGCATCAGCGCGCGGATGTCCTCGACATGGTGCAGCGCCATGGCGCTCACGATCAGGTCGACCTCGAGGTCGAGCGGCTGCTCGAGGATGTCGCGGCAGATGGCCTCGACCTTGTCATGCAGCGCGGGCTTGGCAGTGAGCTTGTCTAGCATGGCCTGGGAGACGTCCACGGCATAGACTTTCTCGACATGCGGGGCGACCTGGCCGCAGATCAGACCCGTACCGGCGCCGAAGTCTATCACGCGCATCTGGGGCGACAGGCGGACACGCTCGAGCAGCGCATTGCCGACGCCCTTGGCGATCCTGCTCACCGCGGGTCGGGCCTCCCAGTCTTTTGCCTTTTCCTCGAACAGATCTGCCATGGCCTTGGAGTAACTCGAACGGCCGGCGGATGCCAGCCCGCGTGGTTGCCGGCGTACGGTGGGGCGCGCGCTCGTACTAGACGGTGGCCCATGTTCGAGTTTCTTGTGGTTCTAGAGAGCTTGTGAGCCTTTGTAGCGGCGACGCCCCATTTGGCCGGCGGGGAGGCGCATGAGAGAGCCATCAGCGGCGGTTCTTGGACGTTGTGACGCTCTGCATCTGTCGCGTCGAAGCACTTCGAGCCGAGCACGAGCTCCCGTGTCTCGTGTCGCGTGCTCGTGGAGGTAGTCGTGTTCGCGCTGTTCACGTGGGCGTTGTCATGGACGTTGCGGTGGACGTGGGTCGGCCGTTCCACTGTCATGATGTGCACCGGCACCGCGCGATGCCAGAGCATTCGTTGGCCAGCCGCCGGTCGCCGCCCAAGGGGCGTCGGAGTTTTCTGGCCCACGCTTCGTTGCGGGTCACCTTCCGTCTGTCACCAAGCCGTCGAATGTCCTCAGGTAGTCGGCGAAGGGGGAAGAGATCGCGAGTTCGCGCAGGGCGTGCGGCTCGATGGGGCCGCGTTCGGGTTCGAACTCCGGCTCAGCCGCCCGCAGGGGCCAGTCCGGGTTCAGAATCGCGGCCTTTCCGAGTGCTATGACGTCGGCACCGCGAGCGAGCGTGTTTTCGGCGTCTGTCCGGCTCCACACGTTGCCAGCGGCCACGATCGCGACATCGCTTGGCAGCGCTGCCCGGAATAGGGTGACCGGGTGTTGGTCGGGGCGCTTGCTTGTATTTCGGGTCACGTCCCAAAGTGAGAGATGTACAAAGTCGGCGCCGTCCTCGGCGAGCCAACGTGCCACCTGCAGGGACTCGTCCAGATCCATGCCGCACGCCCAACCACCGTCCTCGGCGGAAAGACGCATGCCGACGCAGAAGTCCGAAGAGACTGCCGAACGGACTGCCTGTGTCACGCAGCGCGCGAGGCGGGCGCGGTTGTCGAGGGAGCCTCCCCAACGGTCCGTTCGTCGGTTGACGGTGCCCGAAAGGAACTGGCTTATCAGGAACCCATGGGCACCATGAATCTCGACGCCGGCAAAGCCAGCGTCACGCGCCCGGCGCGCCGCATCGGCAAACGCTTGAATGACGCGCTCGAGATCGGTCTCCCGTGCCGGGCGGGGAGGCACGAAGCCCGGGGCGGCGTCATCAAAAGGGCTGGCGCTCCAAGGCTGCGTGTGGGTCAACCGCGGGGTCGCGCGGGCGCCCCCGTGGTAGAGCTGCACGAAGGGCAGGGTGCCCGTTGTGCGCAAGCCCTCAGCGAGCTTGGCGAGGCCGGGGACGAGCTCGTCGCCGAAGCAACCGAGCTGTCCATCCCAGGTCTGTCCATCCGACGTGACATGGGCGGCACAGGTCATGATCGCGCCAAACCCGCCTTCCGCACGACGCCTAAGCCATCGGCGCTCGGCTTCGGAGCACCGCCCGTCGGAATGGCTTTGCTTGTTGGTGAGGGGTGCTAGGGCTACGCGGTTCTTGAGCAGGGCGCCAGTGCGGAAACGATATTCGTCGAACAACATGAGTTGCCTCCCAGGTGATTCGGGTTAGTTAAGTAAATAGACTGGTCTGTTATTAATTGGTGGATGTGGCTGATGGCTTGCGCTCTACGAACTGAAGTTCGAGGATGATGTCGACCTCGTCGGCGACCACGAGTCCCCCGTTGTCCAAGGCCACGTTCCAGCGCACGTTGAAGGCCTTGCGGTCGATTCGTACGCTGGCGCTGAAGCCGATTCTGCGGCCCCCCCAGGGATCGGTGATGACCGGGCTTGGCGCCGTTGTCTTCAGTGTCACCTCGCGGGTGACGTCACGGATAGTGAGCTTGCCGGTCACAAGGTAGTGCCCTCCGGTTCTGACAATGCGCGTCGAGCGGAACGTGATACTCGGGTAGCGGGCGACATACAGGAAGTCTTCGTTGCGGAGGTGTTCATCGCGCTTCGCCAGCTTGGTATCGATGGACGCCGCCTTGATCGTGGCTTCGATACGCGACCTGGTCGGATCGCGTGGATCGAAAACGAGTGTGCCGCTTGCCTCGTTGAACTCACCGCGGACGTTCGTCACGGTCATGTGCCGGACCACAAAGCCGACACTCGAGTGGGTCATGTCCAGGTCCCAGTAGCTCGGCGAGGAAGCATGAGCGTGGGGAATGCCGGACAAGAGGGCAAGCAGGGCTATGGCGCTAACGGGAATCTTTGGCATCGGTGCTCCTATTAGTAATAGACTGGTCTCTTATTAATCGAGTGCAAAACCAATGTTGTGGGCTGGAGCCGCCTATCGCTGGGCTGCGCAGTAGGTCTTCTCGAGCAGCTTCAGCGCGGCGTCGGACCGCTCTGCCTGCATTCGCATGAGCGCCCCTTCGATGGAGTGCTGGATAGCACGTGCAGCCAGCTTCGGATTGAGCTGACCCAAGCCCACAGTCTCGGTGCCAGCCTCCGTCAGCCACTGCTCGAAGACCGCGCACTGGGCGTCCAAGCAGGCTGCGAGTTTCTCTCGGAAGCTGGCGTCGGCGTCCGCCAATTCCAGGGTGAGCGTGCCGATCAGGCACCCCCGCGTGAACCCGAGGCCACGGTAGTACCGCATCAGCTCGCGAAGCAGCGTCCTGAGCCGGTCGCTCGCCGGTCGGCGCTCATCTTCCAGGAAGCGACGTAGTACCGCCATCTGTTTGCGGTGGTAGTGATCGATCACTTGAAGCCCAAAGTCGTCCTTGCCCTTGAAGTAGTGGTAGAACGACCCCTTGGGAATCCCGGCGGCCTCGAGGATCGTATTGATGCCGGTGGCCGTGTAGCTACGCGAGCCCATCAGCTCGACCCCAACATCCAGCAGCGCTTCCTTTGCAGCTTCGTAGCGCTCGACGTCCTTCGGCCGCCCCATGCTACTTTATTAGACCGATCGATTATGAACGTCAACCCCAAAGGAGCCCACGGCCGACAGGGCTTCATCGACGCAAGTAGAAAAGGCCAGGCGATGCCTGGGCTTTTCCAGTGGAGGCCCCAGGAGTCGAACGTGGTCTGAATGAGGGGCGGGGAGCCGAATACACGCTGCCGAACGGTCGGGGCGCACCCCACCTGATCGCCGTCGTTGACCGTAGCTGCTCGGCTCTACTTCGCTCTGCCGCCCGCATCCGGTAACCTGCAGGTGAATCGGCGGTCCGCCGCGGGGCTGAGCGCCATTGTCCGCCATGGCCGACAGTTGAGGGACCCAGGAGCAGCACGCTGGCTTGTAGATATTGCCATTGCAGTGGCTTGTGTGTTCGTTGCCTCTGCGATGAGCGTGCGATGGCTTCCGGGATTTGAAAGGCTTCACCTACGCCTGTTCCTCTTTATCCTTGGCGGTCCGGCTACGGGTATCGCTCTTGCGGGCATCTCCTCGTTCGGAGTCACGGGTATCCCTTGCATTGTCATCTGGTTCGCGTCGGAGCGGTATATTCGGTCTCGCTCCCGTGTTGCGCTGGGGATCGCGACGCTCACCTGGTGGTTCTGCGGCTTCCTCGTAACTGGGTGCGCGTGGATCTAGGCTCACCGGGGCGGAGACGGCGCCCTGCGACTGCGTCGCCGAACGATCGCGGCAGCTTTGTCATCGACCATCGCAACTTTGATTGTCACCCCACCCGCGACAGGCTCCCAGAGTTCTTGCGGCGTGTGCACCGCGACGTTGGCCTTGCCCTCAGCACCGCCTTCTCCAGTGGGCCGCCTGGGAGCAAGCCCAGCTTCGCTGAATCGGGAGTGGAGTGTCCCAAGGCCGAACGAGTAGACTATCTAGATGACCAACCGCTGCACCGCACCACAGCTCCTTGCGCTAGCGCTTTGGGCCTACAGCTTGACGGCCTGCGACGAAGGTAGCGGCTCCACTCACGTTGGTTCGCGGGACTGTGGCGCTATCCGCGCCTCCACCAGCGATCCGGCCACGGCGAGAGTCTGCGATGACTGTCCGGGCGCAGCATGCTCCGATCCCGCTTGCGCGAACCTGCCTTGCGAAGACGGGGGGATCGTTGTGCAGGGATGCGACGACGATCGCGACTGCGCGCCGCACTTCTCCGACGCGAAGTTCTGCGGCAAGCACCAGGGCGCGGACAACGTCTGCGTGGTCCACGACGATCTCTGAGTTGCCGGGCATGGACTGAGCTCGGCTGCCAAAACAGCGACGGCTCCCATGTCGGTACGGGGCGCCCTATGTAGGGATCTCAGTCACTTGGGTGACAAGGCGGACGCCTGGATGCGACAATTGCCTTCGCCGATGGTGAGTTCCCCCCGCAACGCTGCCGCGCCGCTGCTCCTGTGCGTCGCGTGGCTGACCGCAAACCCCGCCCACGCGCAGGGTGAGGTGGCCGCGGCGGAGCGACTTGGCATCGGTGATGGTGCGCTTCCCGCCCTACGTCACGTTGGCATCGCCGCGCCGGGTGGTCCGGCCTATGCGCTTCGCACCGGGCTCAGCTACGGCTTCCTGGAGTCGGTGGTGGATGACAGCGACGCGCACCACAGCGTCGGCGGGACGCTGGCTGGCAGCTATCGTCCGATCGACCAGCTCGCCCTCGGGTTGCACCTGCAGGGCCAGTTCATCTCCCACGCCGGGGGGCCGAGTGCTGGCGATACAGGAGGCCTCACCCGCTCGCGCGTCACCCTGCGCGGCGACTTCAATCTGGAGCAGCGGCTACGGGTAGGCGTCGAGGGCCGGCTCGCACTTCCCGCCACGCAGAGTGTCGGGCGCTCCGCGCGGTACGCCTCTCCGGAGCTGCTGGGGCTGCTGACGTATCTTCCGCTACCGCGCCTGTTGATCGGCGTCCAGCTCGGCCTCCGCTACGACCGGTCCGGCGCAGGCATCAGGCGGCCCGACGGCTACTCCCTGTCCGACCGGGCCGTGCTCGGTGCAGGGTCCGGTCCGGCGCTGCTTTCCGGCATGGGGCTCGCCTACCGCTACGGCCCGCTCGACTTGATCGCCGAGTGGAGCTGGGAGGCCTACATCGGACAGGACGCACCGGCGCTGCAAGAGACGCCGGTGCACCTGACCGCAGGCGTGCGACTGTGGCCCTCGGACGGCCTTCACCTCGACTTGCTCGGCGCGGTCAGCCCCAGTGCGCGCCCTGACATCGCCCACGGCAGGCCGCTGCAGGTGCTGCCGCCGCGTCTTTGGCTTGGCGTCTCGATCGGCCTGCGCTTCGGGCCCGCAACCCTGCCTCCGCTGGCGTCCCCGCTTCCCTTGGCCCCTTCGACCGCTTCGGGTTCCCCCCCGGCGCCGCAGGCTGGCGCGATCGAAGGCGTCGTGCACGGACCCGATGGCGCGCCCGTCCCCGGCGCTACCATCCGCTACGATGGCACCCAGGGGCCGGCGGAGGTGCGCTCGGATGCCGAGGGGCGCTTCCGCATCGAAGATGCGCCCGCCGGAGAGCTGCAGCTGCATGTGCATGCGGAGGGCTGGCAGCCCTTTGCCCTGCGGGTGCCCATCGCGCCCGGCCAAACTGCGGCACCCGAGCTGATACTCGAGCCGCCCCTGCCCCAGGGCGTCATCCGCGGCACCGTGCGGGATTTCCACGGCCAGCCGGTGGATGCCCGCATCCGCATCGAACCGGGTGGGCTCAAGGCGGGCACGGACGAGCATGGCGAGTTCGAGCTGGAGGTGGCGCCGGGGGAGTACACCGTCACGGTGCGCGCGCGGGGCTACCGCACCGAGACGCGCAAGGCCAAGGTGCACGACAACGGGGTCGCTGTCGTAATCGTGGACCTGACTGCGAGGCGTCGATGACGCGTTGTCGCCCTGGATGGCTGCTGCTACTCGGATGGCTCGGCGCTGGCTGCGGCAGCTGCGCCGGTTGCGGTGGCCACGCGGTGGCGGAGCTGGTCGAGGCGGAGGCCGATGTGCAGCGCGACTTCGCAGCGAGCGTCGGGCAGTGGCAGGCGGCCGAGCCCGGGGCAACGTTCGACTTCGGCGACGGCTTGCACACCGGCCCGGGCGCCAGCGCGCAGCTGCGAATCTTCCCCGACGGTGTGGTGCACGTGAAGGCCGACACCACCCTCCGTTTTGCGGCCGCGGCGCCCGCCGAGGACGCCCGCACCCTGCAGATCGAAGGCGGCGCCGTCGAGGTCGTTTCCGGCGGGGTTGGCTTCGACGTGCAGACGGCGTTCGGCATCACGCGGCTGGATCGCGGCAGTCGGCTGCGCGTGGATCGCAGCGGCACGGCGCCTCGCCTTACCCTGCTGGCCGGCGCGGCCGTGGTCGAAGATACGGCGGGCGAGCGCGCGCTGTCGCAGGGGCAGGGGCTGTTGCTCGAGGGGGGCCGGGCGGTGATCGAGGCACCGGCGACCGAGGAGACTGAGCAAGCCGCGGAGACCGAGCAAGCCGCGGAGACCGAGCAAGCTGAGCACCCGACGCCCGATGCAGGCGTGCCGGACGCGGCCGAGGCGGCGGCGGCCGACGTGGACAAGGAGCGGAACAAGGAGCGGATGGAAGCGGACGAAGCCGACAGACGTGTCTACGGAAAGCTCGATCCGGACCCGGGACCGCCCATGGTCAGTTTGGTTGGAGGGGAGTCGGCGACGATTCACGACCCACGTCCGCCCAGCCGCGTCGCGCTGTCGCTGTCAGAGTGCCCAGAGGGCGGCGTCGTCGAGGTCTCCAAGCGCCGTCGTTACGACCACTTCCGGGCGCACGGACAGGGCAGCGCCGTGGTGCAACTCGGGCCGGGGCGCTACCGCTACCGCGTGCGGTGCCTGACGCGCGGCAAGCTCGACAAGCGGCCCAGGGCGCGGGGTAGACTGCGCGTCGTGCGCGACGCGGCGACGCGAACGCTGCCGGACCGACCACCCTCGGTGACGGTCGACGCCGACGGCCGGCGCTACTCCGTGCGCTACTCCAACCGCCTGCCGCAGATGACCTTTCGCTGGCGCCGGCCCCCGAACGCGGGGCCACAGACCCTACACCTGGGGCTGGAGGGGGGCACGCGTCGCACCGCGCGGGCCAAGGCCGGGGGCGTGCGCTTCGAGTCGGGAGACCTGCCCGAGGGCACCCACACGTTCTACTTTGAGTCGGGCGGCGCCCGCTCCAAACAGGGCACGCTCGACATCGAGTTCGACAACGCCGCACGCCGCGCCTACCTGTCCGCACCTCGCGACGGTAGCGTGTCGCGCGGTGGCCCGGTTCGCATCGCTGGGGGTGCGCTTCCCGGGTCCAAGTTGAGCGTGAATGGAACGCCGGTCCGCCTCGGGAGAGACGGCCGCTTCAGCGCGGAGGTCACGCCCCCGCCCGGCCACGATGCCATCGCCCTGCGCCTGCAGCACCGCCGCAGCGGCGTCCACTACTACCTGCGCCACCTGACCGACTAGTAGGTGCATATGCGGCGCGCGCGTCACCGTGCCCTGTGCTAAGATCCACCATACGTGCGTCCTTTGGGGACCGACCGCGTCCTGGCTTGTTGTATGAAGAGCGGCGACATCATTGCCGAGCGCTATCTGCTCGACGCCAAAATCGGCGAGGGGGGCATGGCTGCCGTCTGGCGGGCCTCAGACAATCGGCTCGAGCGGCCAGTTGCCATCAAGTTCCTCTTCATGGGCGGACGCGACCCCGACGCCCAGCGCGAGGCGATCGAGGCATTCGGGCGTGAGGCCAAGATCGCCGCTGCCATCCGTCATCGCAACGTGGTCCAGGTGCTCGACTTCGGGCTCACGGGCGAGGGCGTACCCTTCATGGCGATGGAGGTGCTCGAGGGCGCAACCCTGGGTGAGCTGCTCGGGCGTGGCCACCACTTCACCGTGGCGGAGATCCTGCGGGTGATGGCCCTCGCTCTACAGGGCCTGATAGCGGCACACCGTGCCGGCATCGTGCACCGGGACCTCAAGCCCGACAACCTTTTCCTGCAGCGAGATGGCGACGGCTTCTATCCCAAGCTCGTCGACTTCGGCATCTCCAAGAGCCTCGACTCCGACGCCGGGCGGCCCTCGGCGATCAAAACGCGCGAGGGCCTCTTCGTGGGGACGCCGATGTACATGTCGTCTGAACAGGCCACAGGCATTCCCGACATCGACGTGCGGACCGACGTCTATAGCATGGGCGTGATCATGTACGAGATGCTCGCGGAGAGGCTTCCATACGACAGCGAGCACGTCGGTGAGTTGCTCATGCGCATCATGAATGGCGGTGCGCCTCCACTTCGTGAGGTGGCGCCGCAGATCGGAAAGCCCCTGTCGGACCTGGTCGAGAAGGCCATGCACGTCGACCGCGACCAGCGCTTCCAGACCGCAGAAGAGATGTACAACGCGTTGATGGCGGTCGCCGACCGCATCGGCGACGCGACCGCCTCGCTGTCGCTACGCCCGCCGGCGATGGGCGCGTACCGTGCCTCGCAACCGGGTGTGGGCGACCGGCCCACCGTTCGACGCCGAAAGGCGGCGGATGTCGTCACTGTGGGCTCCTCGGTGGCGCCTTCGCGATCGGGTGCCGATGCCCGTGCTCCAGGGCCACCGTCACGTGCGCCCTGGTTGGTCGCCGCCGCGGCGCTGTTGCTCGCGGGCGGCGGGGTCGCCTATGGCCTACTTTCGGGCAAGAGCGGCGTGGAGGGCCCCACGCCTCCGGTGATCGTGGTGGAAAACACCCCGCCTCCGGGGGGTGCAGGCAGCCGTGCGCCCAAGCCCGCGGTTGCCGAGGCACCACCGGAACCTGCGCCGGTGGCGAAAGCCGCTGATGCCGCCCCTCGGCCCAAGGCAACCAAACGTGCTGACCGCCCCAAGAAGAGAAGACGCAAGCCCGGTGCCGCCGGGCTGTCGCAGGCGTTTGCCGAGCAGCAATCCAAGCTTGCACCCTGCTTCGCGGGCAAGCTCGACGCCGCCGAGCGCCTACCCGCACTCGCTATCCGCTTCTCCATCGACCGCAAGGGTCGCGTACTCTCGACCCGCCTGTCGCCCGAGACCTTCCGTGGTGACCCCATCGGCGGCTGCATAGAAAAGCGCGCCCGGCAGATCCGCTTCGACCCCCAGCCGGGTCCTATGGCCTTCAACATTCCGCTCCGCGCTCGCGTGGGAGGTTAGTCATGCAGTATGCCCGCCACCTTGTCCTGCTCCTGCTACTGTTGAGCCTCGGTGGCTGCGTGCTCGTCGGTTTCAATGACGACCTCGATCCGCCTCTCAGCGACGATGTGAGCGGGGATGGCGACGGCGATGGCGACGGGGATGGTGACGGCGATGGTGACAATCGCACCCAGGAGGACGCGAGCGCTGGCGATGGTGATGGGGATGGCGCGCCGGACGGGAGCGTGGGCGACGGTGATGGTGACGGTGACGGTGATGGCGCGCCGGTAGACGGGAGCGTGGGCGACGGCGATGGCGACGGCGACGGCGACGACATGGACGACCTCGACGCGGGCGACGAGGGGGATGCGGCGACGCCGTGCGACCTGGCAGACGCCGCCTGCGAGGCGTGCGAGCCGGGAAGCGTCACTTGCGTGGACGGCACGGCGGTGCACTGCGATGCGTTCGGTGAGGTAGAGGCACGCACCGACTGTGGCGTGGGCCTGCCAGACTGTCAGGTCGGGCATTGCGCCCCGGACGTCGGCTGCACCATGGAGGCCGCGCCCGATGACACGTCCTGCAACGAGGGGCAGTTCTGCACTGGGGTGGGCACTTGCAAGGGCGGCTCGTGCGGCGGCTTCGACACCCGCGATTGCAGCAACCTCGACGGTCCGTGCACGGTCGGCACTTGCAGCGAAAGCCTCGACAGCTGCCAGGCCGAGCCAGCCAACCAGGGCCTGACCTGTGGCAACCGCAGCACCTGCGACGACGGGCTGTGCACGGGCGATTGCGAAGTCGCTGACTGCGCGCCGAGCTGCGATACCGACGCAAGCCGCTGCCAGCTCGACTGCGCTGGGACCGCCAGCTGCAGTCCCCTGTGCGAGTCGGGCAGCACCTGTACCCTGGACTGCGCTGCCGTCGGGGGTGAAGGTTGCAGGGCCAAGTGCGAGAGCGAGTCCACCTGCCACGTGAACTGCAGCGGTGCGAGCGCCTGCTCGGTGGAGTGCCCGGCCGACGCATCGTGCACCCTCGACTGCACCGGTGTCGTCGGGGCGTGCAGCTTCAGCGTGTGCGGCGACGGCATGGCCACTTGCGCCGACGGGACGGTCGCGTGCGGCGCCGATTGCCCGAGCTGACTGCGCAGCAGCCGGTGGCCCTCAGCAACATCAGAGCTCCGTGCAATGCGCAGACGTGGAAGCCCGATGAGCCCGGTCCAGGCGCTCTGACATGGCCTTGACCTCATCGATCAGCGCCGGGGGTTCGAGTACCTGAAACTCGATGCCACAAGCGGCAACGTGCAACGCCAGGAGTGCCAGGTCGTTGCCGCCGGTGTCCAGCTGACAGCACCCTGCATCGGCCTCGGAGAGGCGGCCTACCGTCGCGGGGATGCGCGCTGCTACCTGCTGCAGCGGCGCGTAAAAAAGCACGCGTGCCTTGTGCGCATAGGCGTCCAGACTGATCGACTGCGAGACATAGGTCGCCAAGTCGCCGTGTGGAATTGGGCGCGGCACAAAGCGCTTTCCGACCCGGGCCTCGCTCGTCACCCGGTCGATGCGGAAGGTTCGAAAATCCGCCCGGTCGACATCGAACGCTACCAAGTACCAGCGCGAGCCAATGTGCACGACGCCGTGCGGCTCAACGTGGCGCGTAGATGCGCGTTGCTGCTTGTCGCCGTAGTTGAACTCCACCCGCTGCTGGTCACGACTCGCAGCCGCCAGCACAGCCAGCAACTCGGCGTCGACGGGCGGTTCGAGGCCCGGCACGCTCACCACCCCGCTGTACAACGTGGCCACTCGCTTGCGAATGCGGGCGGGAAGCAGCTGCTCAAGCTTGGCGAGCGCGCGCAGCGCGGCTTCCTCCATACCGCTCACGGCTCCCGATGCCGCGGCGCGCAGGCCGAACGCTACGGCAGTCGCCTCGTCCTCCTCGAGCAACAGAGGTGGCAAGCGGGCGCCCACGCCCAAGCGGTAACCGCCCGCAACTCCTGCGGTACCCTGCACGGGATAGCCCAGGCTACGTAAACGATCGACGTCACGCCGCACGCTGCGCTCGGTCACCTCGAGCGCTTGGGCGAGCTCCGCACCCGACCAAAAGCGGCGCGACTGTAGCAACGACAAGAGCCGAAGCAGACGTGCAGAGGTTGCGAGCATGGTTGGAGGAGTTTCCGCGATATCGCGGACAAGACCTGTCCGCAAGGCCCCGTAGAGTGCCCTCAACACGGCACCAGCACAGTGCTGGTGTTCCACTGCAACCGTAGGCAATTCCAATGAATATCGTTTTCTACCGAGCGCCCATGTCCAGTGCCATCCCGGTCGCGAGCGTGCTCACCGAGCTTCAGGTGCCGCACCAGCGCATCACGTTTGACCTCGACGCTGGCGACCAACGCAAGCCCGCGTTTCTGAAACTGAACCCCAACGGCAAGGTTCCCACCCTGCTCGTCGACGGTCAGCCGTTGTTCGAGGCGCTGGCTATCATGCAATGGCTCGGCGACCACTTTGGTGTGGCGAAGAAGCTCTGGCCAGCCGACGGGGACCCGGCCCGCTTTGCCGCGCTGTCCTGGTCCACCTGGAACTACGTCACCTTGGGAGGGACCCTCAGCAGGCTGCTTACCGCGAGCAGCCCGACGGTTCCCCCCGAGCTTCACCACCCGCCCCTGGCGGAAGCCGCAAAGCAACAAGTGCTCGAGTTGTTCGGTCTGCTCGATGATCGATTGTCACAACAGCCTTTCATGTTGGGGCAGAGCTTCTCACTGTTGGACATCATTGTCGGATCTACGGTGCTCTGGGCGCAGGTCTGCGGCGTTCCGCTCAACGGTCACCCGGCGTTGAGCGCCTACGCCGAGCAGTGCAAGGCGCGCCCAAGCATCCGCGACGAGTGGCAATAGTCTGCGGTCATCACGAGACAGGGGACATTTCAGACGGGCGGGTTGGTTCAGCGTAGCGCATGCTGGCGGGGCCGGTCGCGTCGAGATGTCCCTTGTCACGTTGGTCCGCGC
>JAPPOR010000525.1 GCA_028817905.1 Myxococcales bacterium | reverse complement strand
GTGTCGCCGTCGCCGGTGTCGCCGGTGTCGCCGTCGCCGGTGTCGCTGGTGTCGCCGTCGCCGGTGTCGCTGGCGTCGCCGTCGCCGGTGTCGCTGGCGTCGCCGTCGCCGGTGTCGCTGGTGTCGCCGTCGCCGGCGTCGCTGGCGTCGCCGTCGCCATCACCGGTGTCGCCAGCGTCGCCAACCCCAGCGTCCCCGGGGTCCGTTGATGGGTTCATGTCGGAAAACGTGTAGCTGTCGAAGTCGACCGAGCAGCCCGAAAGACCGAGCGCCAAGAGGCACGTGCGAGCCAGCACAAGGGCGCCCGCCTTTCTCGTTGAATGCAAGCTAGACATGCCCCTCCTGCGTGCGCCCCCGAACCGCCCCGGTGATCCACCGGGTCGACCCGTCACCTCCACCACGATCCGCCCTGGCGTGGTACGACACCACCTCCCAGCCATTCGTGCCCCATCGTGCCACGGCTCTATCACTTCCCTGGATTGGTCGCAACAAATGCCCGTCTGGGGATCAAGCAGCGCTAGCCAGCCAGGATAGTTGCACGCGCCCGTTCCTCGGTCGCGGCAAAGCCGCGTATGGATCCCCGATCCGCGGGTCGCGCAGCCTTGCTTCGCTCCGGGTGCAGGACCGCAACGCCGAGAGGTCCATCTTCGGGATGGGCTGGCTAGCAATGCGTCGGCAACATGCCCTGGCGCTCGATGAATTCGACGATCGTGTCGACGCCCTGGTTGGCCTTGAGGTTGGTGAACACGAAGGGGCGGTCCCCGCGTTGGGCCTTCGCGTCCCGTTCCATCACTTCCAGGGAAGCTCCCACGTGGGGCGCGAGGTCGGTCTTGTTGATGATCAGGAGATCGCTCTTGGTGATGCCCGGGCCACCCTTGCGGGGGATCTTGTCACCTGCAGAAACATCGATGACGTAGATCGTCAGGTCGGAGAGTTCGGGGCTGAACGTGGCGCTCAGGTTGTCGCCGCCGCTTTCGACGATGACGAGCTCCAGCCCCGGGAAGCGTCCGGCCAGGTCCTCGACCGCCGTCAGATTGATGGATGCGTCCTCGCGAATGGCGGTATGGGGACATCCGCCGGTCTCGACACCGACGATGCGTTCGGGAGGCAGTGCACCGGCACGGGTCAGAAACTGGGCGTCTTCCTTGGTGTAGATGTCATTGGTGACGACAGCCAGGTTGTGCTTGTCCCGCATCGCTTCGCACAGGCGCTGCACCAGCGCCGTTTTGCCCGAGCCGACCGGGCCGCCGATCCCTACCCGAAGTGCTGCACGTGTCATCGCGAATGCCTCATGAACGAAAGAGTCGACTGTACTGGGTTTCGTGGGCCGCGCTGGCCATGGCCAGGCCTGGCGTGGTGTTGCCGACATCCTCGTCGGCGAGCTCCAGGGTCGCTTCGACGGCAGCCACCACCGCCTTCTCGAGCGCGACCAGCATCCGCTGTCCTGCCGTCTGGCCAAGCGGGACCAGGCGAATCGCTGCGCTCACCTGGGCCTCGCAGAAGGTCCACAGGAGCCCTGCGAGCGCCACAGGGAGCGGGATGGCTTCCCGCACCGTTGCGAGTGCAAATGCGGCGACGAAGCCTGCGTCGCGCGTAAGCTCCCCGCGTCGGGCGCTGCCCAGGTCTTCGAGCAGGCGCACCAGGGCCACACCCATGTTGCGGTCCTCGTCCTGGAGTTCGCAGCTCTCGCGCGTAGCCTGCAGGTGTTCGCCCCAGCGCTGCGCCGCTTCGTAGTCCCCCGCCTGAAATGCGCGGTGCAGCCGAGCAAACACCGCTCCGTCGAGGGGTGCGACCCCATGCCGAAGGACCCCGTCGATCCATGCCAGGGCGCTTGCCTCGTCGCCGACCGCACCCATCTCCACGGCGGCCTCCAGTCCCCGCGAGTAGCTGAACGCCCCCACGGGCAGCGCCGGACTCGTCAGTCGCTGCAGCGAAAGCTGAAGCTTGAGCGCGGAGGCCGGAGTCCCTCGTGCGTCCCCCCCGCGGCGGGAGAACACCAGCCCCCGCGGCCGCGCCGCGCGCGCACGCGGGGGGGCGCGGGGGCG
>JAPPOR010000280.1:5090-10205 GCA_028817905.1 Myxococcales bacterium | reverse complement strand
CTAGCCCGCATCCATCACCAAGGCACGTGATGATCGCTCGAGTGATCGGCTTCGCAGGGCTTTCGACGACCGACGGGAAATATGCATCTGCCGCTTGCTTCAGCAGCCGTGGCAGGTGTTGGCAGGCGGCGTTTGTCGCAAGCCAGGTGCTCAGCCTCGACCAGCATCGCGAAGCGCTCGCCGAAGCTCAGCTCGGTGATGGCGCTGTCTTCCCCCGGCGGCCTCGACAGTCCGTCGTGCGGCGACCCACCCCCCTCTCGGACCTGTGGCAAGAGCCCCTTTATCCGGACTATGCTCCCTTCGCCATGCTGGAGGAGATCGCTGAAACCGCCAGGAAGCTGCGGGAAGACTACGCGGGCCGGTACTACATGTGGATCACCTCAGTCTCCCGCAACAGCCGCGGGTACGGGACCAACAGCACCGCGCCCGCCTCGCCGTGGGCGAGCCGCATTTGCGACCTGATCGCCAACGAGTTTCCGTGCGCTCCGGAGACCTTCAGCGGCCTGATCTTCTGCTCTGCGCTCGGGGACTACGGAGAGGGGCTCGAATACTGGCCACCCGGACGCGGCAAGTGGCCCCAGCTGGGGTTTCCCGGGCACATCGTCGCCATCAAGGACCTGGAGACGTGGAAGACGGAGACCGGGGGCGGGCTGCCGGATTGGGAGTGCAAGATCTGCCACGAGCTCATTCACTACCTGCACGAGAAGTGGGGCGTGAACACCCTCGTCGAGCTATCCGAGGTGGAAGACTTGGTGAGTGGCACCGGGCCGTACCTCAACCGCCGCCACGTCGAGAGCAAGGCCGACGTGTTCAAGGCTATACAGGCGGGTGTCGAGGCGTCCCAACTAGAGCTGGACCCTCACGATCTGACGGAGAACCACTTCCGGATCAAAAGGGGTCTACGGCCCATGCGCGAATACGGAGAGGCCGTCTGGCGGGCCAAGTGATCAGGTACGTCGCATGGAGGAGTTGCGCCTGAGTGCGCTCGGGCTCGATGGTCTTCGGCCCGCTTCGCGCGCACAGCTCTGGACGCTCACACGGCTTCAAGCGCTTTGCTTGGGGGAACAGCCCAGTCCAAACCTACCCGCGTCAGTGACCGCTCCAAAGTTCAATTCCATGGCAGGACCCTAGAAGGTCGCGCCGAGGGGACCGGGGTCGATGCGTCATTGTGAGGCTTCGACCAGCGAACGCGGGAGCTCTCGCACGAATCCCGTCCGCCGAGATCGCGTTGCCTAGACGCCGGCTGCCGATGATACACAGCCCATCTCGCACGGCTCGGCAAACTGAAGCCGCAGGATGGTTGTAACCGTCTGCATAGCTGTTCTGGTGGAAGCTGCGCTCTGTCTTCAGCACGCTGCCTCGTTCCACGTCCCGCTTGACCGTCTTGTCCCGCGACCCTGACAGCGCCCGCTTCCCGTCCGCGCTCAGCGCTATCGAGTTGACAGCGCCGCCTACTCCGCACCAGCGCACCAGCAGTCCGCGAATGCGCGATACCACTCCTCTTGATCCATCGCGCTAGTGTGTCTCCTCGACCATCGACTTCGAATGGCGGAGGAGATACACTGGTGACATCCGCACGGTCCGTGGAGGCGATGAAACGTGGCGCAGATGAGCATCGAAAAGGACCCGCCCGTGCCGGAGTGGTTGGTTGCGGGAACGCACGTGCGGCACCCGAATTTCGGAGTCGGGCTGGTGGAGTCCCTGGGCTGCCACAGAGGCTACCGCGTCGCACGTATACTCTTCGATGAGCCCTATGGGCGAAAGCACCTGGGGCTCGGCATCGCCCTTTCGATCATCGAGCCATTGCCATAGCGATTGCGGATGTGGAATTCCGCCAGAGTCTTGGAGAGCGGCGAGGACCACGAAGCGCCTGCAACGGAACTACTACCGGAACCCCAGCTCGGACGCTGACCGCAGAGACGAGTAAGGGAGTCGAAAGACAAGCGAGAGGCGGCGTCGTAGTCATGAATGATCCGGGCTAGCCTGCCACCAGGCGTACTGCGAACGCGCGGTGCGCAGGTAGCAGTGCCTCCCGTTCTACTTTTCGACCAGGGCTCCCGCGTGCAGCTTCCAGGGCGAACGCCGATCGACCAACTCGCGCATGCCCAGGTCGCCCGGCGCGACGTTCCATACTCGCGCTGTGTTGTCGGATCCGGCGCTAACTAGCTGGCGGCCGTCCGCACTGAACTCCACAGCCACAACTGCCTTGGTGTGGCCCCGCAGCACAGCCAGAGGGCGGCCGCTTCCGGGATGCCAGATCCGTACTGAGCCATCCGCGCCGGCCGTGGCGACCCGTTCACCGGTCGGGTCGAACGCAGCGGCATTGACAGCGGAGGTATGGCCCTGCAGGCTGGCCACATGGTCTCCCGTAGGTGCCGCCCAGATCTTTGCGGTTCGATCGTTACTCGCCGTGACAATGAGCGCTCCGTCCGCCGAGAATCGGATCACGTTGACTTGGTCGTCGTGCCGAAGCTGGGCGAGAGGTCGGCCAGATACCACGTCCCAAAGCTTCGCCTCTCTAGCCTCTCCTGCCGTTCCTAGAAGTCTCCCATCGGGACTAAAGCGCACCGTGTACACCGAAGCGTCATTTGAGGATGTATGGGTCAAGTCATGCTGCAGGTTGCCGGTGTCTACGTCGTATACCTTGACTGTACGGTCGTAGGCGGCCACCGCGACGAGCCTGCCATCTGGGCTAAAGCGCACGTCTCCCAACGGCGCTTCACATACGTCTAGCCGCTTCGACTGGCGGTACTCGGGGCCGTCCCACACCCTCACGGCACTCCACTCTTCCGCAGTCGCCACGCGCGACCCGTCGGCGCTTATCGCAACGGCCAGCAGCGGCTCTCCGCTGCCCTCTAGGCTCGCGACCCTCGCTCCGGACTGCGTGGCCCAAAGACGGGCTGCACCGTCCGCCCCGACCGTGGCTAGGAGTTTGCCATCGTCGGACAAGGCTACCGCCCTGATGGCACCGCGATGATCTGCATGCACCGCGTACGAGTGACCGGAGTCTAGTGCCCAGAATCGAAGCCCGCCCCTTGCATCGGCAGTGGCAGCGAAGGCCCCGCCAGGGTCCAACGCTAGTGCAGTGACAGCGGCTTCGTGCCCTTCGACGACGGCGATTGGGTTGGTCGATTTAAGGTCCCAGCGCTTTGCGGTAGCGTCCTCGCTGGCAGTGAACATCGAGGAGCCGTCCGGGCTGAAGGCGAGTGCGTTGATTCGCCCGCGGTGCCCTTCCAGGGTCGCATCAAGGTGGGCGCGATGGCGAGTGCGGACCTTCATGGTCTTGCTCTTGGTCTCCCTGAGCATCCCTGGCTGGGGTGTTCGGGTCGTCTCGCTCGTCTGCGACCACCAGCGCTCTTTGACCTTGCTGATGCTCCACAAACGAGCCTGTCCTTCTTCGCAACCTGTCACGATCCGATCGTCGGGGCTGAATGAGGCCGTTGTAGTTCCTGAGTCCTGGCAGCGCAGCGTCACAAGATGCGTCCCATCTGCGCGCGAAAGCCGCACCGCACCTAGCCGACCCGCGGTCAAAATATATGCGCCATCGGAACTAAACGCAGCACTCGAGATCGGCTCCTGATGCGGCCTGAACTGAATGGGAGCCTTCCTGGTTCCGACGTCATAGAGTTCCACGGACGCATCGGCGTAGCCCGTCAGCACGCGGTCCCCTAGCGGATCGAGGGCTACCGCGCTCAGCTTGCCCCTCCGATGGCGACGTTCCCAGAGCTTCACTCCGGATTCGAGGTCCCAAACCACCACCCGGTCCTGACCGCCAGCAGCCAGCCGCGTCCCGTTCGCGCTGAACCCGACGACATGATATGCGTCGGTTCCATCGCGATCCGCAGTGCCAATGAGCGACCCCTCAATGCCGCCGGCTCGCTCGTTTCTCCGGGCCGTGCGTATTCGACTCGGCATCAGGGTGCTGAATCTCCACTTGCCTTCAGGGTCCCAGCGACGCACTTGCCCATCGGCGTGCGTGGTCACGAGGAAGCGACCATTGGGGCTCCACTTCGCAGCTTTGATTTCGGGTGCCTGGCGACTCAACTCGACGAGTACCTGGGCCGTCTCGGCATCCCAAACGACAGCGGTGCCCGCTGTCCCTCTGCCGACCAGTCGGTTGCCTTGCCCGAACTGGAGCCATGCAACCGTTTCCCGAAGTCCCTTGAGGGAGAGGGTCGAAGGTCCGTCCCAGAGTTGGACGCTCCCTTTGACCGTACCCAGCGCGATCAGTTTGCCATCCGAGCTTGCAGTCACCGAGCGGATCGATTCCCCTTTGATGGGGAATTCCTGTTGCATCCGTTCCACATCGCGCACGGCAGCTCCCAGAAGAAAGCGGGTCGCGATAGATTGTGGTTCTTCGAGTTCCAGCGCCCGTAGGAGATAGAGAGCCGACTTGAGCGGGTGACCGGTGACAAGGGCGCGGCGGCCCGTCTCACTCCAGAGCTGTGCCTCGTGACGGCGCGCTTGCGTCGCGGCCTCCCGCGCCTTGCCAGCCGCTACGCGCGCGTCCTTTTCGCTGCGGCGGGAGCTGGCCCTTGCTTGGAGGGCCCGCTCTGCGTTGGCCTTGGCTTCACCTTCCGCGATCCGTGCTTGCTCGGCTTCGCTTAGGGCGCGGCCCCACGCCAGCCCCACGGCCACGACTAGCACCAGTACGACCGCGGCTATCCACCGCGCCCATAGGGCGGAGCGCCGGGCTTGCAGCGCCTCGCTTTCAGCTCGAGAGCGCTCCGCTTCTGCCAAGCGCTGTTCCGTCTTGAGCGCCTTCAGGCGAGCTTCCCGCGCGCTCGCTTCCTGCTTCATGCGCGTCATACGCGCCTCTTCGGCGCGGGCGTGCTCTGTATTCCTCGCTGTGAGTGATGCCTCGAGAAAGTGCCGTTCCTGCTGGTTCAATGCCCAATCGCCGGCCTGATCCAGCTCCTCGGCGTGTTGCAAGCGTGACCCCCTCCACAGGTCATCCGACTGACACCCGTGTCGATGGTAGTGGTGCGATGCACCTGCAAGCTCATGCAGAAGTTGTCTGCTTCGTCGGTCCTTGGCCAACCAGCGCTGCAGCGTGCTCCATGCGTGGATCAACGCTTCATGGGAGATCTCCACGACAGGCGGGGCAGTGGTTTC
>JAPPOR010000280.1:0-4813 GCA_028817905.1 Myxococcales bacterium | reverse complement strand
GTCATCCGTCCCTGCTGTCGATCACGCCGATCCCAGAGAAGTTTGAGCGCGTACTGCATCAGTGGCAGCCGGCCGGGCGCTCCGACCACCGACTTGATCATGGCATCTTCGACGGCTCGCTCGATTGTGACTCCTAGCCGCAATGCGGGTCGGCGGATCGCGTCGCGAAGCTGCGGCTCAGCCAGCGTGGGTAGGATGACCTCCACTGCCGTCTTGAACCGGCTTGCGAGGGTCGCGATACCCAAACAATGCCCCATGAAATCCGAGCGCAGGGCTGCAACCACGAAAACGCGCCCGTTCTTCAGCTCACTCGCGTGGACGAGGTTTGCGATGAATGCCGCTGCGTCCGCGTTGGGTCCCCCGTGGTTGGGGGAGCTTTGCGGTCCCGCATTCGAGGTCGCCTCCGTGAACACCTCCTCAAACTGGTCTACTATGACCAGGAGTCGGGTCTGTTCGGTCGCGCCGCTGAGCATCGGCGCGACGTCCGCGAGCCACTCATTGCTCGCGAGGAGTTTCGTCCTGTGGCGTTGCTTGTTCTCTGTGCGCTGCACGGCGGACAGGGACGGCGTGTGAGTATTCTCGCAATAGGCCAGGGCATTGGCTAGCTCCTCGCAAGGGGCTGCCCCCGGGCGCATGACCAGTACTCGCCAGTTGTAGGAACCGTCCAGAGCACCGGTCCGTACTGCCGGGGCGACGCCAGCCAATACCAGCGAGGACTTGCCCGAACCGGAGGCGCCGGCCAGTAGGGTGAAACGACTCCCGTCTCGCAAATGGGCAAGAACCCGCCGTTCATCTGCCTCGCGACCGAACATCCACGAGCCGTGTCCGTCCTGAAATGACTCAAGGCCACGGTAGGGACAGAAACCGGAGGAGGGGCGGGGGTGTACGTCAGAGCCAGGCTCGGCCCTGCCGATCCGCGCTACCAGACTCGACAGGTCCCATTCCGCTTCATCGCGCAAGTCGAGCCACGAGTAGTGTGATAGAAACGCATGAGTCTGTCGGAGTTGCGTCACGTCTCCAGCACCCGGGAGCAGCACCGGGACCACAATTCGCGTGCCATCCCGCACTGCCGCGTCCAACGCTTGACGGACTTCCAGGGTTTGCCAAGGTCCCAACGCGTGCTCACCGACACACACCAGCACCGCGGGGATGGACGCTATGGCAGCCTGCAATCGCTCTTGCCAGGGATCGCCAGGCAGGAGGCTCCATTTGTCGAGCCAAGGTCGGAGCCCATGTTCCAGCAGGCGCCGTGCGAGCGTTTCCACCAGTGGTTTGTCCCGAGTGTTGTGACTCAGGAACACATCGTACGAACCCAGGAGTCCACTCCCACGGGTTCCGGAATATGTGGAGGCCAGCCCGCGACTCTCAACCATGTCTACCCCGTCAACGGACCAAGCCCGAGAGCCAGGTTGCCCTGATTCGCCCGGCCCGCCAACCCGAAACTTGGGTCCAGGGCCGGGGCATTTGGGGCGACGCGCTCATGGGTGGTGGGTGGCTGGGAAGCGTGGCAACGTAGAGGCGCGCATCGAATCTCACATGGCGTCCTGACTTCGGCACGGGGAGCGGAGCGTTCACGGGCATCCTCGATTCAACCGGATCGCGGTCGCCGGCGGAGCTTGTGGATGGAGCAACTCCGCGCGTAGCAACCGGCTAGGGAGCCAGACCGATGAGGTCCTTCTCTACGCCCGCCATCTCGGCAAGCATCTGTGTGTAGATGCGAAGATCTGCCTGCAACGCGGCGAGCGCTACGCGGAACTCCTCTCGGGCACCCTCTTCCTGTAGGTCGCCATGCAGTGACCTTCCATGCCACTCCGCCGTAAAGGGCCGCACCACTTGATTCAGTACAACGATGGCTATCTTGGCGAACTCCATACAATCTACACCGCTGTCTTTCAAGACGGCGCGAGTCAACGGAAAGAGGTTGTACACGCTGTTGAGCACGGTCTTCTCATCACCGTGGTCGGGGTCCAACGGTTGCGTCGCAATGCGTGTGAGAAGCTCTACGTAGAGTTGCCACGCGGCGTGCCGGTCCTGTTTGGTCGGGGCGAACTCCATCTCTGCAAAGCCCGCATTGATCTTGAGCTTCGTCATCCCCCAATTGTCGAGCCAGTCTCGCCACCTCATATTCCCCGCCTCCCGTTGCGTTCTGAGCGCCCAGGTCCTGCCCATGGAGTGCTAGGCCAGGAAGCTACCCCGTTGCCACTTCGTTGCCACGACCAAACCGAGCTTGTCGGTTCTGTGGATCTTGGGCGTGCGGGCTCAGACGAGTCGCATAACGTGACATGCTCGGAATTGCTTCGTAAATTGCTGAGTAATCAATGCTGAGACGCCGGTCGGCGTGGGGTGGCAAAGGCGGGGCGGGGTCGGTCAGCTCAGGTCTAGAGTGGCGGCTCGGGCCACCCCACGAACCCGAATGGGCTACCCCTCGGGCTTGCGGTCGCAGTGGAGGGCATCGTCGACCTCCGACTCCTCGAGCGTCCCGTTCTCGTTGCTGTCCGAGAACGCGACATTGCCGCTGCATTCCGTGTTCTGCCCAGAGAGCATGAGCCGGCCACCGATCCGATTTCCGTGCAGCTGCTGATTGTTCCCGGTGACGATGACATCACCCCAGATATCGCAACCCGAGATCCGGGCGTTGTTGGCTTCCAGCCGGACATCGCCGAGCACGATGCAGTAGACGACGATCGGGTTGTTCTTGGCGATCACAAGATCCCCAGTGATGGTTACCCCGCGCACGACGCTGTTGTTGCCCTCGAGGGTCAGGGTCCCGTCGATCGTCGCTTCTTCCGGTGACTCGCCGTAGAGCACGACGCTGTTGCCATCCACCGTAAGGTCACCCATGAAGTTCTTGTCTTCGCCTTCGAACACGAGCGCGGTGCTATTGGCTGTTTGATCGATCTCATTGTCCACCAGATCGATCGCTTCGACTGCCTCCACTTCGGGTGGGATGCACACCACGTCCAGGACTTGACCCTCCGCATCGACTACGACCTCGGTGGTCGTCTCGCCGCGCTCGCACCGATCGACGACCGACTCCTCCAGGCAGGTCTCGGGTGGAAAGTCCGGCCCGGAAATGCACCGGTCGGACGGCAGTGCGTCTATGGTCTCGGCCGCGCCACCGTTCTGGATGACGGTCGTCTGTTCTGGCGCCCAGGGTAGTCGCTGGCCCTGGGGGTCGTCATCTCCGCAGGAGCCGGCAAGCGTTGATAGTGCGACGAGTACAGTAAGGGTCGAGCGCCGGTACGTTTCGAAAGGCATGGCCACCATTCTTCCAGTGCATCGGATGTGCCGATGTGCCGAACGAGTGTGACAAACCACCCAGGGTTCCGACAACGCGTGGGGCCAGCGCCCACGCTGTGTGGCTCGGCAGGGGGCTGTACGCGTTCTCCGAAGACCTCACGTCTGAGGCTGTAGGTGACCCGTCAGGTTTCGATAGGTTCCGGCTCGTCGAACTGGTCCAACCGGTCGAGGGGGACGAGCATGCTGGAAAGCAGGTTCATGAAGTGTCCCTGGATCCGCTTCAAGAACCGAATCGCGAGGGTCAATTGGGTGGCGGTGGCGGCATCGTAGGGGCTGGCTGCGACGCGCGTGAGCAGGGCATCGAAGGCCTTGGCTCGGGCGCGGCCGGCCTCCACGAGCCCTTTCGCCCTTTCGGGATCATCACCCTCGTAGGCCTGAGGGGCGGCGCGCGCGAGCTCATCGACATCCCGAGAGAAGCCGCGCAGCTCGTGGACGAGCTCGTCGTCCGGTAGGGATGCACTGCTGCGCCCGACCAGGGTGGCGATGGCTGCCAGGTTGCGGGCATGGTCGCCCACCCGCTCCACGTCCTTGACGAGGCTCACGATGAGCAGACAGTACGGGACATCGGCTGGCTCGGAGCCGCTGAGATGTGCCAGGGCCCGGCGGTGAATGATCCTCTCCAGTTCGTTGAGCCGCTCGTCCTGTTTCTCCAGGGCTTCAAGCGCGGCTGGGTCCGGCTCGGGACTCCAGAATAGGGCGCTCGCGGTGACCACCATATCTCGGGCCCCCGCCGTCATTTCCCTGAAGTCCTCGGCAGCCTGCCTGAGGGTGGGCGCCCCACCCAGGGCGGCTAGCAGTTCCTGCAGCATGACGGGATTCTAGCCCGCATCCATCACCAAATCACGCGCGCTCGCACAACTGATCGGAATGATTCGGACTCGGACTCGGACTCGGACTCGGACTCGGCTGGTGGACGGCTGCGGATAAGCGTCAGGGCGCCATCGCGAGCGCCTCCGGACACGGCTCCGGGCCCTTTCCGGCTGGGGGCCCTACCCGATGCGGCGCACATCGCGCGCCAGCCCCGTGGAAGCGCGATCAAAGCAACCGCAATCGTCGTGGAGCGGGGCCGTCACGCGATCTGCGCCGGTGGAGGGCATGACCCCCAGCCGGAAAGGACCCTACGCCATGCCCTTCGTCGCCCTCGATGTCGCCCTGACACTCATCCACAGCCTCCGTGCTCCCGTGAATCGGATCCGCAGGCACCATGCCAAGCACGCCAACCAGATTGTCGATGCCGCATCGTCGATCGCGGCCAACCTGGCAGAAGGCAATCGCCGCACAGGCAAGGATCGGTTGCACCTGTTCAGGATTGCGGCGGGAAGCGCGGATGAGACGCGCGTGCACCTTCTGGTCGCCAAGGGCTGGGGCTGGGTCAGCGAGCAAGAGGTCACCCAGGCTCTATCCCTTCTCGACCGCGAGCTACGGCTGCTGCACGGCCTGACCCGCTAACACGCCGACTGCCGACCCGGTCACAAAGCCGGGTCGGCGGCTATCTTCCTGAGCAAAACGGGAG
>JAPPOR010000063.1 GCA_028817905.1 Myxococcales bacterium | reverse complement strand
GCAATGGTGTGGGCGTGGTGGGGCAGCGTGCTTGAATCGACGCCCGTCACGCCGCCTGCGGCGCGACCTCGAACGAGCGGCTCACGGCAAGCAGCGCGCCGGGCTCACGTCGCGGTGGCTCTGAGCCTGCAGAACAAGGGACGAGAAGCGATTCCCGAGCAAAATCGCCTTCCCGACTTCTCACGAAGAGCGGTATTTTCTAGGGCGGCGAAAGCCCTGTGGAGTCGAAGGACAAGCAAGGCGGGGGCGAAGTCGTGAATGATCCGGGCTAGGGCCTTCGTGTCCGACGGCGTCGCAAACCCAGCTTCCCGTCGTTCCGAAACTCCCAAGCTCGAACCACTTGCGGCGGAACCGGATGGCTGATTTCGATCAACCGGTGGGCGCCATTGTGGTCAACAGGTCGCCGCCGGGTCAGTCGTCGCCCAAGCTGACAATCCACTGCCTCAGCAGCTCGCCGAAGGCCTCGTCCGGACGCGAAGTACCCAGTGGTGGCATGCGTCGCGCACGATCGGTGGTGCGCACGCGCTCATACAGCTCCGACTCCTCCGGCAGACCGGGCCGGATGAGGGGGTTGCCTTCGTGATGCCCGCTGCGCCCCGGCGCGTCGATAAGCCCGGCGTCGGAAAGGGGGGTTTGGATGCGTGCGTCCCACGTTACGTCGTGGAGATCCAGCGTCCCGTGGCAAAACCCGCAGTTGGCATCCAGGTACGAGTGTACGCGCGCCTCGACGTCGGCGTCTTTGTCGTCCAGCGCGACAAGCGGCGAGGTGTCGTCCAGGTCGACACGTCCCAGGTCGAGTTTTCCCGCCTCTGCCAGTGCTCGCATTTGGTTGCGCCTCTGGTCGTCCGTGACCAGCTCGCGATCCAATTGACGGGTGCTGATGCCGAGTGCGTCACCGGCTTCCTCGTGGTGGCATCGCAGGCACTCGCGCGGGCTCGGAAAGACATGTGTCTGCGTGCGCGAACCATTGGTGCGCGTCTTGACCTGGTAGTCCTCCTCCAGGTGTTCTAGTAGTAGGTCCGCATCAGATTGATCCTCGCGCCACAGGTATGTCGCTCCCAGTACTCCTGCGCGGCCGACTACCAGGACGCGGGTCTCGAGACGGCGTACTCGGTCGGGTTCGGCCTCATCGAGGACCAGGTCGAAGTGCTTCACAAGCACGGTTCCTTTCGGGAGTTGCCAGGCTCCTTGCGTTGTCGCTCGAGCCTGTTCGCCGTCGGGGACCGCGATGAATCGTCGTTTGCGCGTACCGTCCGACCACAACGGCACGTTGACTTCGTACTCCAGCAGCGATGGCGCTGGGCGAAGCTCTTCCACGTCTTCAAACAGGCCCGTCTGGGACAGTTGTGCCGGGATGTCGTCATCGTAGGTTGGGCTCTCCTCGACCCGGTGGATCCGGGTCTGCTCGCCGAGGGACGTGAAGTAGAGCTCGCCGTCTGTGCCTGCGAAGAACGAGGTGATCCCCGACTCTCCGGCCAGGCTGGTCTCGACTACGATTTGGTCGGCAAGGATCGCGACCTCGCCGCCCACGACCTCGTAGTCCGCTGCCCAGATATTGCCGCTCCGGAAGTCGGCGTAGAGATAGCTGCCGTACAGCGATGGCAGCTGCGAACCGCGATACACCAAACCACCAATGATCGCTTTCAGCTCGTTGCGCTTATAGGTCAGCACTGGATCGGTCCAGGCTCCCAACCGCGGTAGGGATGGATCGTGGGTACTCTCCGCCGCAACGTCTCCCTCTAGGACGTCCCATTGATAGTTGGCACCCGCCGTGAGCACATCGATCTCTTCACGCTGTTCCTGACCCACGTCGGCGAGGAAGGTGACATTGTCGACCGGGTCATGGCTCATGCGATATGGGTTGCGCAGCCCGATGGCGTAGAACTCCTCAAGCACGTCGGGCTCGTCTACGAACGGGTTGTCGTTGGGAACGTAGTAGTGGTCCGTCAGCGCGCGAGAAGGTGTCTGCCGGATGGGGTGGCTGATGTCGCCCCCGCGCATGTCTACGTCGATTCGAATGATTCCGCTGAACAGGGCTTGATCGATGCGCTGGCAGCTGCCGTACCTGCAGTTGTAGCCTCCCTCGTCGCCGATGCCGAGATACAAGAACCCGTCGGCACCAAAGAACATCGCACCTCCCTGATGGAGCAAGTTGCGGTCGCGTTGCTCGATCAGCAAGGTTTCTGACCCCGGATCGGCGCGGTAGTCGTCGCCCATGCGGAAGCGGGAGAGCCGCAGATAGTGCCGCGTGCTGGATTCCGGATCCTCTGGAACTGGGCCTTCGGTGTATGCGTAGTAGACGTAGATGTAGTCGCTGTTGGGGGAGGCATCATCGCCCCACTCGGGGTGAGCCGCGAGCGCCAGCATGCCGGTATCCTTGCCGACGATAGTGTTCTCGGAGAGGTCCAGCACGAGGGTGCGATCGGTCACGTCGGGCTGGGGATCGAATGACCAGATCCGGCCCGCGCGCTCGACTACGAGCATACGAGATCCAATCTGTGCCATGGCGACAGGGTCGGCGAAATGAAGGTTCGGGAACGCATCGCCGAACGCCAGGTCCGAGGCGTTGACCTGTTCCGCGGTCGGGAGGTGAAACTGGGTGGGCGTCACGGGGTCCCTCCCGGAGTCGTCCCCGTAGTGCGAGCTGGGGCCGCTGCAGGCCGCTAGCGCGAAGACAAGCAAGACAGATCCGAAGTTGCGCATCCTTCAAATCATTAGATGGGAACTGTGGTACAATCAAGCACGTAGGGAGATTGAGCGGTGCCACGCGTGGAGACCTGGCTGTCGGCCTACGGGGGCTTCGCGTCGCCCGGGATCGAACTCTTCCTGCTGTCGTATAGTAACCAAGCCGTCATGGTGACGGCATAGATGGTGAGCCCCCAGGCCAGTCCGCCCACGAGGAACACGCGGTGCAACGGGAGGATGACCTCCGACGCGTTGCTGAACAGTTCGAGACCCATGAGCGCAGCCAGGCCGACGCGGTTTCGAGTGTGCGAGAGCTCAGCAGCGTGCCACACGACCAGCGTGATGCGGCAAACGAAATAGTAGTAGCTGGCGGTTGTGAGCATGAAGAACGGCAGCAGGCCGTAGGCGAAGGCTTCATCGGTGGGGCGATCGCGCAGCCCAATGGCGAGCAGGAGCAGGAGTAGCCCCGCGATCAGGAGTCGAATGGTGGCGTTTTTCTTGATCTGGACCTTTTTTTCCGGCGGGAGGATCTTGGGCTTGGTCTTGCCTTCGAAGACCGTTGCGAGCGCGAAGCCCACCCGTCGGGAACTCAGCTCTTCCGGCTTGATGTGGTGTGCGATGTTGTCTGCGTGTGTGGCGATTGCATCTGGTCCATAGCGCGTGGCTGCGGCACCTGTGAGTACGCCCACGGCCAGGACGAAGCCCGCCGCCAACCGCAGGTGCCGACGGTCGAGTCGCTGTCGCCATGGGAGCCCAGGACGAAACATTCGGGCTACAGCCTGGCAGAAGGGGCCGAACATCCAGGCCGCCGGGAACAACCGCACCAGGCTCGCATAGCCGGTTACCACGCCGGCCCACGCCGGGTGCCCCCGCCTCAGCAAGACCATTCCAAATAGCAGCGCGGCCACCCAGTCGTAGCGTAGGACCGCCCAACTGACCACGGGCCACCTCAACGAATAGCTGACGAAGAGAAAGACGCATGCCCACAAGGCAGCTGACGTTCCATAGGTCCAACCGACGGCGACTAGGGCTGCGGCCAGCAGGAGCCCGTCCAAGGCGCACAGGAGCTTGATCGCTTCGACGGGAACTAGGTTGGCAAACGCCTGCCCAGCCAGCAGCCAGACTGGTGTGCCGTTGAAGCCGCGGTCGTTCATCATAGTGACCCATAGGCTCCTGGGCATCCGATCGCTTCGCTTCCGTTGCAGGGTGAGGAAGTCGTGCTCCAGCTCTGCCCATCGCTCGGGTGAGAAGCGCTGGTTTCGCAGCGCGCGTCCGCGTTCGAGGGCACGTCGAAGGGGAACGCCACCGCGATACCCACGCTCTCGGTCCTGTGCGCGATAGCGGCGAAGCTTGTGGCTGTAGGGCCCGTGTTCGTGGTCGATCAGCAGTAGCGCGGGATAGAGATCGTAGTACCCTAGCTCGTCGAAGTACTTGGCGCCCACGTAATAGTGGATGACATCGTAGGCATCGATGTGGGCGAATGGCAGCGCTGGACCCCAACGCGCGTAGTTGAGGCCAGCCACCAGCGCCAGCACCACAAGTGCGTAGCGACTGGCGCGCGCGGACAGACGGCAGAGCCAGGGCCAAAGGATGATCAGCAGCAGGGCTGCTAGCGCGAGCCAGATCTTGATCGCTTCGGAGTCGGCTCGGCTGATGTCCATCCTCGCGACTTACCCCACTCGGCGGCGGCGTCCGCCGAAGGCGGCTTCCGCGGGGGCGAATAGTACGAATGGTGGCGGCCTGGCAAGGTTGCGGTGCCCCAGGCCGTCTGCGCCGCCGACAAGTCGCCCTGGGACCGGCCTTCCGCACCCTCAACAACGGCTCACCGTGGCGGAATCGCCACGTGGAGTTCCGTGCATGGCACACCCTGGCACGCCGAAGCGCCCCCATTCTGGGCTCGCCAGGTGGCATGCGCCTTGCTTACCTATTCGTCCATAGGTGTCGGTGCCGAAATTAGCCGTGGGCGGCCCTCGCTGGGGAGTGTGACGATGAAAACAGAAAAATACGTAATAAGCGGGCGGTGGTTGAGGGCGGGATTGCTGGGGCTCATGGCTGCGGGCTGCACGGACACGCATGACGGTGGCGAGGTCGACGCACCGGGGGTGCCGGAGGTACGGCCGCTCAGCGCTCAGCTTGTTAGGGCCGAGTCCTGCGAGGACCTGCTCACCGAGATCCATGCGGACGCCTTGTCACGTGTGGATGCGGCGGCCGACCTATTGCGGCTGGGGTCCGGCGAAGCCGGTTCCCCCGGCTCGGATGCTGCCGGCGGGAACTTTGGCAACGCAGATTCCGTCAGCGTGTCGAGAGCCGGCTCTGCCGCCCCCGCGACGTCCGGCCCTGTTCCGACCCAGATGGGGGCTCCGGTGCCGCAGGGCCCGGCCGCGCCCGAGCCGGGGTTCGACCCGAACGCGGCCACGGAGGAGGTGGCTGGACCGGAGGGCTTCTCCGACACCAATCGTCAGGTGACACAGGTCGACGAGGCGGACATCGTCAAGGTCGATGGCGACGGTCGCTTCGTTTACCTACTGCATGGGGACCGGTTGGTGGTTCTCAAGAGCTGGCCGGCCGAGGCGACCGCGGTCGAGCGTGAAGTGGTACTCGACGCGCCCCTCGATGGGCGCCCCTATGAGATGTTCGTCAAGGACGGACATGTGGCGTTATTCTCTTCCGTGCGCGACAGCTCCCTGCTGCGGGGTGGGTCCGCGGATGAGTCCGACCCGAGCGCTCCTGCGTTTCCAGGCGGATGCTACGACTGCTACTACGATGACCGCAGCTTCACGAAGTTGACGTTGATAGACCTCAATGGCGAGACGCCCGCGGTTGAGCGTGAGCTGTTTTTTGAGGGCTACTACATCTCGTCGCGTCGATACGACGGCCGCGTGCGAGGGGTGATCCGCGGCGGCTTCAAGGCCCCGACACTGTATCGCCCGTACATCGAATACGTTGACCCGTGGGGCAATCCGCATCCACAGGACCTGATCGACGAGCAGGTTGCCGCGTGGAAGGACCGCACCAGGATGTCGATCCTTGCAACCACGCTGGATCACTGGCTACCAGTTGACTACGAGCAAACCGAGGTCGGGCTCGTGCCGCTCTCCCGGCGCTGCGGCGACTACTACATCCCAGCGCCTGGACTGGTGTCGTACGGCATGACCTCAATCGTTGAAGTCGACATGCTGACAGCGGATGCGGGGCTGGCTGGCGCCATGATCCTGGGCGACGCAGCGCAGGTGTATAGCAACACCTCGACCTTGCTGGTCGCGCACTCGGACCAGCATGTCAACCGGGGCCGCAACAGGGGACAGCGGACCGTCCTGCATGCGTTTGACCTGATGGACGTCGGGCTTGCGTACCAGGCCTCGGGTTTCGTGGATGGCCGGATTCTCAACCAATTCTCCATGGATGAGCGCGACGGCGTGGTGCGCGTGACGACTGTCAGGGAGGGCTGGGACGAGCAGACCGATGACTTTGCCACCGACAACCGGCTCCGGACGTTGCGCGCGCAGGGCGACGAGCTGATGGTGATCGGTGAGACGCCGAATCTTGGCAAGCCGCGGGAGACGATCCGGTCGACACGCTTCGTGGATGACATGGCCTACGTGGTCACGTTCGAGCGGATCGACCCTCTTGTGGTGGTCGACATTGGGGATCCCGAGAACCCTGAGGTGCTGGGCCAGGTGGAGATTCCCGGCTTCAGCTCCTACATGCACCCTCTAGAAGACGGCCACCTGTTGACGATCGGCGAGTTCATCGACCCGATCACCGGAGGCAACCGGGCTCTGCAGCTGCAGATCTTCGACGTCACCGAGCCGACCGATCCGCAACTATCGGAGAGCTATGTGTTTCCCCTGGGCGGAAACTCGCTTGCGTCCCAGCAGCACAAGGCCTTCAACTACTATGCTGAACCACAGTTGCTTGCGTTCCCGTACGTGAACTGGCGAACGATGCAGAGCACGCTCGAGGTATTCCATGTGAGCGTGGCGAATGGCTTTGAGCGCCTGGGCTCGGTGGACCACGTGGGCTTGTTCGACAACTGCAATAACTACCCCGACGGGGTTTCGCCCGGGATCGAGCCGATTCCGCAGCAAACGCTTCCGCCTGAGCTCCAGGAGAGGTTCGCCCGAGAGCGAGCGTTCCACGCCTGTCCGGGCCAGAGCGTGAGACGCGGCGTGTTCATCGACGACTTCGTGATGTCGATCAGCTACGGCGGCGTGCTTGTACACGAGGTCGCCCAGCTGACCGAGGACAGTGGTGAGGACGATGCCGTGGCCCGGGTGGACCTGGACCGGCCGCGCTATCCCGACTGGGAGGGCAACCAGTTCTTCGGTGGCGGCGACTTCGCGACTCCGCCCCGGGGCCGCATCGCCGTTCCGGTTCCAGCGGTGACAGCGTCGCCGCCGGTCATGGCTCCCGCTCCCGCTCCCGCTCCCGTTCCCGTTGATGCGAGCGGTCCGGTCGCGGGGTCGCCAGCCGAGGAGCCGATCGTCGAGGAAGAGGATGTCGAGGCGGCAGAACAGGGGGTGGACGACGGGCAGGACGAGGCGTGGCCCGTCGACGCGGGTGTGGCCGAAGCAGATGGTGGCAGCTCTCAGCCCCAGGATGCCGGGGTCGCCGACAGCCAGTAGCACGAGGGTTTCGTCGCGATCCCACGGGCTGCTGCGGCACCGTCGCGTGCCGTGAATCTGTAGCATGAGCCGCCAAGGCGGGTGCCGTAGCCGTCGGCTTCGAGTGCTGGCGGGCCAATGGGTGTGGGCCTTGGCGGCTGCGGTGGCGATGGCCTCTCGGGCCCTGGTCACTGCGATGGAAAGGCGATACAGACTTGGAACTGTGCTTTCCTCGTCTGGCTATGCGGTGTGCTTGCGTGGGCTGTTGTTGCTGAGTGTGTACCGCTATCCCGACTGGGAGGGCAACCAGTTCTTCGGTGGCGGCGACTTCGCGACTCCGCCCCGGGGCCGCATCGCCGTTCCGGTTCCAGCGGTGACAGCGTCGCCGCCGGTCATGGCTCCCGCTCCCGCTCCCGCTCCCGTTCCCGTTGATGCGAGCGGTCCGGTCGCGGGGTCGCCAGCCGAGGAGCCGATCGTCGAGGAAGAGGATGTCGAGGCGGCAGAACAGGGGGTGGACGACGGGCAGGACGAGGCGTGGCCCGTCGACGCGGGTGTGGCCGAAGCAGATGGTGGCAGCTCTCAGCCCCAGGATGCCGGGGTCGCCGACAGCCAGTAGCACGAGGGTTTCGTCGCGATCCCACGGGCTGCTGCGGCACCGTCGCGTGCCGTGAATCTGTAGCATGAGCCGCCAAGGCGGGTGCCGTAGCCGTCGGCTTCGAGTGCTGGCGGGCCAATGGGTGTGGGCCTTGGCGGCTGCGGTGGCGATGGCCTCTCGGGCCCTGGTCACTGCGATGGAAAGGCGATACAGACTTGGAACTGTGCTTTCCTCGTCTGGCTATGCGGTGTGCTTGCGTGGGCTGTTGTTGCTGAGTGTGTACGGGTGCACCGCCGGGGGCCGGTCCGGTGATGCGGGAGTCGCCTCCCTGGATGCCGCTGTGATGGCAGAACAAGAGCGAGACGAGCCGATCGCCGATGCGGCGTTGGAGAGGTCGCGCATCGAGGGCGGGCGTTCCGACCCACGTCGCGACGCTGGTATGACGTCCCGCGAGCGTGAGCAGGAACCCGACGTCGTTCCGTCCGCCGGCGGCGAGGGGGGCGCGCCGGAAGCTGGGCAGGACGTGTGCGCATCGATACAGTGTCCGGAGCACGCCGAGTGCGCCAAGGTCGAGGGGCAGGCCAGTTGCGTGTGCCTCGCTGGCTACAAGGGCGATGGCCTGCGTTGCTATCGGGATGAGTGTGTTTCGAGCGATGGCGATGCGGCGCTGACCTGCGGCGTGAACGCGAACTGTCTCGATCCCAGTCCGCGCAATGGCGATGCGTTCTGTTTGTGTGATCAGGGCTTCGCCCTGTGTCCCGAGGAGGGCAGCCAGGGTTGTGAGATCGATACCCTCCGTGATCGAGCAAACTGTGGTGTGTGCGGCCTTGCCTGCGCTGGTGAGTTCGACTGCATCGGTGGGCTGTGCGAGCAGGCCGCTGCCCGTTTGGTGGTCGGTCAGGCGACCGCTTGTGTGTTCACCGAGCCACTACCGCGGCGTGGCGCCGCGCCGGTCTCGTGTTGGGGTTCGAACCGGACCGGCTTGCTGCTAGGTGCGTCGCCGATGGAGCCGTTTCAGGCATCGCTCGAGCCGCTCGGCGTGGGGCCCATACGTGATCTGGGCCTGGCTCCCCATCATGCATGTCGAGTCGCGGCGGACGAGGACATGGTCGTGTGCTGGGGAGACAATGCTCGTGCGCAGCTCGGCAATGCTCCGCGGTCCGCCGACCCAATGCCGGTCATGGATGGTGGCGCACCCTTCGAGCCGGTCGCATCCGGTGTCGTTCCCGTGGAAGGGGTGATCGCGGTTTCGGCCGGCTACGCCCATAGCTGTGCTCTGACGTCACGGGGCGGCGTGGCATGCTGGGGGGACAACACGGCGGGACAGCTCGGGCCCGAGGGACCCGAACTAGACGCCGACCCGCAGCTGGCGCTTAGCGATGTCCCGGTGCCGGTTCGGGACCCGGAGACCGGCCAATCGCTGTCCGGCACGGCGATCGCTTCACGAGGGCCGTTGACGTGCATTCTCGACGCAGACATGACCGTGCGCTGCTTTGGGCGATACGGGGAGGCCGGGTCCGGGTTGGTTGTGCCGACCCAGATTCATCGGCCCGACGGGACCGTCTTCACCGCCGTGCAGCAGGTAGTCGTCGGGGGAGATGGGTTGACCCGCGGCTTCGCCTGCGGCGTGCGCCAGGGTGGCGAGGTGGCGTGCTGGGGCATGCATCCCTTGCATGACCCCGAGGGCGAGCCCGCCACCACCGCGCACACGGTCCCGGCCCTGAGTACGGTAAGCGACGTCGCCGCCGGCCGCGGCCACGTCTGTACCATCCGTCCCGATCGGCTTATTCACTGCTGGGGTGACAACACCCATGGTCAGGCCGTGCCCGGTGACAGTAGGGAGTTCATTCCGGTGCCTACCGGTATCGTTCCCATTACCGACGCGATGGATGTCGAGGCTGGCGACGACTTTACCTGTGTGCGCCGGTGGTCCGGTCGTGTCACCTGTTGGGGCAACGACACTGAAGGTCAGCTAGGCGAGCCGGGTGCGAGCCCCGACGACCTCTTCCGGGACGCTCCCGGGCTACCTTAGCGACCTTGAGTCAGCGTTTCGTGAACGTTTGAGTCAAGTTTGATCGCGTTGTCTTGATAGGATGCGCCTGGCCTAGCCCGGATTATTCATGAACACTGCATCGCCTCGCTTGTTCTTCGACTTCACACGGCTTTCGCCGCCCTAGCAAATACGGAGAGTATTCCCGTCGGTCGCCGAAAAGCCGTGTGAAGCCGAATCCCTGCGCGATCCGACGCAGTGTTCATGAATAATCCGGGCTAGGTCGCTAGGTCGCGCTGGCGCGCTCCGGGGATGAGCTGCAAGCGATAGTGGTT
>JAPPOR010000290.1 GCA_028817905.1 Myxococcales bacterium | reverse complement strand
GCGTCGGATCGCGCAGGGATTCGGCTTCACAGGGCTTTCGACGACCGACGGGAACACTGCCCGTATTTTCTAGGGCGGCGAAAGTCCTTGCGCCGTTGGAGGATGAGCCAGGCGGCGTCGAAGTCATGAATCATCCGGGCTAGGCATGACGCCACGGGAGTTTCGGGTGTAGCACCGGCAGGCGCCACAATCCCGGGCATCGGGCTGCCATGAGCGCGTCGTCGGACGCCAAGCCGCATCCGGAAGCATCGTCCGCGGCACCCGAAAAAAGGGACGCAGAAGCTGGACCCTGCGCACAAAGCCCTGTACGCAGAGGTGCATTTTGGCAGGGAACATGCAGGCATTGCTGCGCAGGCTGACGGTAGAGCAGTGGCAGACCATCGACGACGAATATCGCGAGGCTGAAGCGCCTCGAGCAGAGGCGATGTGGGTCCTGGTTGCGGCGAGCGCGTCCTTGATCCTCTCCCGCTACTGGGGCCAACGCCGCTTCATTACCGGAGTTGAGCCGGTCATGGCATGGTTTGCGACGCTCCCCCAGTCGGACATCTACCCATACCTGTACTGGGGCGCGTTCAAGCTCGTCAACTACCTCTTGGTACCCGCGTTGTGCATCAAGCTGGTGCTCAAGCGGCGCATCGTCGACTTCGGACTGGTCACCAGACAGCACTCCAATGCATGGCCGCTGTACTTTGGCATGCTCGCCATCGTCATCCCGCTGGTCTATGGCGTGTCCTTCACCGAGCCGTTCCTACGCACCTACCCGAAGTACAAAGGGGCCGCGGACTCGCTGTGGGGGTTCTTTGCATGGGAGTTCATCTACGCGTTGCAGTTCTTCCTGCTCGAGTACTTCTTTCGTGGATTCCTGCTCTTCTCACTGGCCCGTCATATGGGCTCGCTTTCGATCTTCGTGATGGTCGTGCCCTACGCGATGATCCACTTCGGCAAACCGGTGACCGAGTGCGTGGGCTCGGTACTCGCGGGAATCGCCCTGGGAACCATCGCGCTGCGGACGCGAACGATCTACGGAGGGGTGGTGGTCCACTGCGGCGTCGCGTGGTCGATGGACCTGTTCGCACTGATGCAGAAGGGCAAACTCTCGCAACTGTGGACATAATCGACGGGTCGGTCGGGCAGGTTGGCCAGCCTACAACCCCGTCCTGGATTCTAGGGCGGCCAAGGTCCTGTGGAGTCGAAGGACAAGCGATGGCGACGTCGAAGTCATGAACGATCCGGGCTAAGCTGGCGGACCTCGGTGAGGAGGCCCAGCCATGGACGATACGAAGCAGGTGTGCTGTCCGTATTGCTCGGAAGTCGTGGAGCTGTACGTGGACCCGGAAACGTGGGGCACCCTAGTTCAGGACTGCGATGTCTGCTGTCGCCCGTGGCAGCTGCATGTGGCGCGGGACGAAGACGGCGACCCGATCGTGAGCGTAAGCCGCGCACAATAGTCTCGAGACGACCCGATCCGGGAAGCTACATCAGGCCCGCCGCGCTCGCCAGGAGCACCCGGTCGATCACCTCGTCGAGCGGACCCTCGAAGCGAGCCTGGAGATTTCCGTTGAGCCAGAGGGTCGCCAGACCGTGCACGCAGGCCCAGGCCGACAGGGCCACGTCTTCGGCGGGCAGCCGCGCTGCGTACCCTGCGGCCTGCGCCGCGAGCACCCGCTCGAACAACTGTCCGTAGGCGCGCTCCATCGCAAGGGCTAGCTCCGGAGCAGCTGGGTCGAGGTGCTCGGGACGGAACATGAGCTCGAAGTGCGCGCCGTGTTCGGCCGCAAAGTGGACGTAGGCGCGCCCTGTGGCCGCAAAGGCGGCCACGGGTTCTTCGACGGGTTCGGCCGCCCGAACGAGCCCCGCGTGAAACAGCTCGAAACCCTCCACGGCAAGCGCCGTGAGCAAGCCCGCCTTGTCGCGGAAATGGTGGGCAGGCGCGCCGTGGGAGACCCCCGCCCGGCGCGCCACCTCCCGCAGGGACAGGCCGCTGGGTCCCCGCTCCTGCAGGACTTCGAGCGCTGCGTCCAGCAGCCCCCTTCGCAAGTCTCCGTGATGATAGCTTTTTCTGCCTGAGCCCATGCTCGCCTCCAACAGCGACCGCCATCCCGGGCGCGCCCGCGGCGCAGGTTCTCCGATCATGGTCCCAACTCCAACTTGACAGCGTCAAGATCGCGCGGCAAGATCGCTTCATCTTGACACTGTCAAGATAGACCTTCGCACTATCGCCTGGAGAGAATCACCATGACCACAGCCAAAGCCGCCCCCCGGGTTGAGCCCTCGGACAACCCCTTCCTGCAGGGCAACTTCGCCCCGGTCCCGGAGGAGTCCACGCTGGAGCACCTTCCCGTGGAGGGCACCTTGCCTAAGGCGTTGAGGGGCCAGCTGCTGCGCAACGGCCCCAACCCCACCAAGCTCGACGACCCGGACTACCACTGGTTTACAGGCGACGCGATGCTGCATGCAGTGGCGATCGAGGACGGCCGCGCGACCCACTACCGCAACCGATGGATCCGTACGCCCCAGTTCCAAGAGGCCACCGGCCGTGCGGCCGCCAACAGTGGCGTCCAACCCCTGCCCCTTCAGGGCAACGGCAACGTCAACGTGATCGGCCACGCGGGCCGCATTCTCGCCCTACCCGAAGTGGGACTCCCCTTCGAAATGACGGCCGATCTGGAAACTGTCGGACTGTTCGACTTCGGCGGAAGGCTCGCTTCGAACATGACGGCCCACCCCAAGATCGACGGTCAGACCGGCGAGCTCATCTTCTTTGGCTACGACGTGGGCGACGTCCACCTGCGCTATCACGTAGCCGATAGGTCAGGTGCCATCATTCACAGCGAGTGCATCGACACGCCGCAACCCACGATGATGCACGACTTCGGGGTGACCGCGACGCGTGTGATCTTCATGGACTTCCCCGTGGTATTCGACCTGGATATGGTGGCGCTGGGCAGACGGATCCCGTTCCGTTGGCGAGATGACACTGGCGCGCGCCTTGGGGTCATGCCACGGCGCGGCACCAGCGCCGAGGTCATCTGGATCGATATCCCCCCCTGCTACGTCTACCACCCCATGAACGCCTACGACGATGGCGAAAACATCGTCTTTGACGTGGTCAAGCACGAAAAGACCTTTGTCGACGGCCGCATCGAGCTCGACCTGGCACCCCCAGCCCTGGAACGGTGGACGATCGACCCAGGGGCGCGGCGGGTGACCATGGAAGCAATCGATCCGCTGGGCCAGGAGTTTCCACGGGTGAATCCGCGGTTCGAGTGCCACCCGCACCGCTACGGCTACGGCGTTCGAACCGACGGCCAACAATCCGACATGGTCTTCGGTGACCTTCTGAAGTACGACATGCGGAGCGGGACGACGACAACCCACGACGTCGGAAGTGGCTGTGCCGCGGGAGAAGGCGTCTTCGTTCCGGTCGGAGACGGCGAAGACGAGGGCTATGTTCTGGCCCCGGTATACGACCGTCAGACCGGCACGAGCCACATTCGCGTGATCGATGCCACCGATTTCGCTGCCGAGCCCATCGCCAAGATCATGCTCCCGGTCCGAATCCCCTACGGGTTCCACGGCAACTTCGTGTGATGGCAGGCGCGCAAGGATGATAGCCTGCGCGCATGCGAGTGGTTCTGTTTACGCGCAGGCCCCGTGACAGCGGCAACTTCAGTGTCGAGCTGATCGTCGCAGGCCTCGCGCGCGACCTACACCCCCGTTTCCATCCAAAGGTGGCGGTTTCCCGCTTCGTAAGCACAGGGCTCTGGCGTCGACTATACATTGTGCTGGAAGCCGCCGCGCGCCAGGGAGAAGTCAACCACGTCGTTGGCGACGTCACCTTTCTCGTGTATCTGATGCACAAGGATCGAACGCTGCTGACCATCTTGGACTGCGGGCCGTTCATCGGCGCGCAGACGCTGCGCAAGCGCCTACTACGTCTGCTCTGGTTGAAGCTACCCGCCGCCCGCTGTGGTGCGATCAGCGTTATCTCGGAAGATGTGAAACGTCAGGTGCTGCGGCAGGTTGCGGTGGATCCCGACAAGATTCACGTGGTCCACGTAGCGGTACCCGCGCACTTCAAGCGAATCGCCAAGCCGTGGAACGGCAACCGACCCGTCGTCCTGCACATTGGCACTACGCCAAACAAGAACCTTACACGTCTGATCGAGGCCCTGGGCCCCATTCCCTGTGTGCTTCACATCATCGGCAAGCCCTGTGATACGGACCGGGCGCTGCTCAAGAAAGCGGGCGTCGAGTATCGGCTCTTCCACAACCTGTCCAATGACGAGATGCTGGAGCGGTACGCCGAGTGCGATCTGGTGGCCTTCGCCTCGACCTTCGAGGGCTTTGGTATGCCGATTGTGGAAGCCAACGTCGTGGGGCGACCTGTGGTTGCGGGCAATACGACGTCGATGCCCGAAGTCGCGGCCGACGCTGCCTGCCTGGTCGATCCGTACAGCGTCGAGTCCATCCGGACTGGCATCCTGCGCGTGATCGAAGACGCTGACTACCGCGAGGAGCTCGTGGAGAACGGCTATCGCAACGCGAACCGCTTCACGGGTCCCGCCATCGCTCGCAAGTATGAGGACCTGTACACGCTACTTGGGGGTGATCGCTGAGCATGGATACGACCTCGTCGCTCGGCGCTCGTGCCCTGACAGGCCTCATCTGGAACGTCGCTGCAACGGTCCTCGGCAAGGTCTTCACATTTTCGACTCGGATCGCGGTTCTATGGTTTCTCACCACCGATGAGGTCGGGGTCGCCACGTGGGCGCTTTCCCTATCTCAGCTGGTCGCGGTCAATGGGGGGATGGTGGTTCCCGCACTTGTTCAGCGGGGTTCCAACATGGAGGAGATGGCCAGCGAGGGCTTTTGGCTCGGTCTCTTACTTGCCACGTGCGGCGGTATGTTCGTGCTGATCGGAGCCCCGATCGCCGCGTACATCTATGATGCGCCATCGCTTCTGCCGTTGATGGCGGTGCTCGCCTGTGGACACATCGCCTTCGGACTGGCCCCGATAGGGCAGGCACGGGTGAGCGTCCGGTTGAGATTTCGACTCGAGGCCGGGCTCAACCTGCTGGCAACGGTGGTCGGAAGCGCGGCAATGCTGGTCGCGGCCGTGGCCGGGGCCGGCGCCTATGCCCTGGTCGTACCCCTGCTGGCCCAGGCCGTCGCCGTAACGCTCACGTGCAACGCCTTCGGGCTCATCCCGCGACCAACACGCCCATCGCGAGCCGCCATGCTACAGCTGGCAGCTCCCACCGGCTGGATCGCAGCCTTCGGAATCCTCGCCGCGGCCCGCGTCGGTGGGATGAACCTGGTGTTGGGCGGCCTGCGTGACGCGAGCACAACCGGCATCTTCGTCTCAGGCTTCGGACTGGCAGGGCAGACCGTATTCCTGCTCGCAGAAAACCTGCGAAGGGTCCTGTTCCCCAGCCTGGTATCGATTGAGAACGACATCGAGCGTCAGAAAAATGCGCTCATGCGTCTGACCCGCATGTTGATGCTGGGGGTCGCGATCGGCTGCATGATCCAGGCGTACGCTGGGCCGCTGCTCACGCCCCTGTTGCCCGCCCGCTGGGCCGCATGCGGACCTGTGATCTTCTGGCTCAGCGCGGGCCTCACGACCCAGCCCCTGTCGCTGGTGGCCACCAGCAACTTCATGTCCCAAAAGCGCAATCACGAGCTGGCAGGCTGGACCGCGTTCCAAACACTCGCCAACGTGGCCGGGATCGCGCTTGGCGCAGTGTTCTCGCACGACATCGCCGGAGTCGCGATCGGAGCTGCCGCCGGCCTGGTGATCGGAAATCTCGTTGCCTTCGCCGCGTCCCTGTGGCACATGGGGGTCGCCGAACGTGGCCTTGGCGCATTCCTGGGGCGTGCGCCGGTCATCCTGGTGCTGATGTGCCTCACGGGGGAACTGCTCGAGGCTCCGGCCCAAGCCCTATCACCGGTCGCGGGTGCCCTGATGCTAGCGCTGCCGCTCGGCGTCGTGGCACTCATCTCGACCCGCCTGCTGGCCCCCGCGGACCTGCGAGAGATCCTGCAGCGGACGCGCCTGTCCACCATCGCGCGTGCGCTGCGGCTGCAGTAGCCCGAAGGCAACGGTGGCACCGCTTGCGGGAGTACCTGCGCGTGTCCCCTTGCCGTCCCATTCGAGCAAGCAACTCGGAGCCGGGCGCAATCGGCGCTCGCGACCCGCGGGAGAGGGGGGACCCGACGGCTTGGCCGGCCGGGGGGAGAGGGCCGCGTGGCCCTCTCCGTGCACAAACAACCTGACCTGAGGCTTCCCAAAGGGAAGTCTCAGGGTCAGGGCACGTGCGAGTAGGACACGCCGCGGGCGCGGGCAGCGACCGCCGCGACCAGCACCAGCGCAGCGGGAAGCGCATGAAACAGCACCGCATGAAGCAACCCGTTCGCCGGACACGTCAGGTCCAGGACCAACAGGCCCGTGAGCGCGGCCGCCATGCCGCCCGACACGGCACGCGGGAAACGGTAGGCAAAGCGCCGCAAGGTGAGCACGGTGATGGTCGCCGGGATGGCGGCGATCGCCAGCTCAGCCAACGCACAGTCCGCGTCGTGCAACAACGGCGCCGAAGGACCCCAAAAAACCGCAAGATGCGCCGACACCGCAAGCGCACCGACCGCGAAGCTGGTGGTCCTGAACTGGCGAGCCAAGCGTCCCAGGGACACGGCAGAGATCAGGCCCGCAAGGGTCGCAGTCGCGAGCAGCACCGTGCTCGCGCTCCCCCAGGCGGGCCGCAGGGTGGGCGGATGGTCGAGCACCCACAGCGCAACCGCCAACGCCGCGACCACCATCGCGCCATGCACGACCAGCAAAGCCAGCGCGTCCCGCCGCCATGGCCGCGCCACCGGACTACTGCGCGCAGCCTCGACCATCAACACCCTTCTCATGGCGTCCATGTCTTCGCTCATGCCTCCTCCCCAACTTCCAGCAGCTCTCGCAGGCGCCTGTACCCGCGATGGGCACGAACCTTGGCGGCCGACCGAGAGCAATGCGCGATCTCGGCGATTTCGGCGAAGGCGAAGCCCTCGACGTGGTGGAGCACCACCGCCTGTCGTTGCTCGAGCGGCAGCTGGACCAGGGCCGCGCGCAGCCGGGCCTCCAGGCCGAGATCGCGGATGCGGTCCACGTGGGACTCCCCCTCGAGCAGCGCGCCCCCGTCGGCGACGAGCACCTCTCGCTTCCGGCGACGCATGTGATCGCGCAACGCGTTCATCGCTATCGCATAGACCCATGGGCGAAAGCGACATCCGTCCGCATAGCGAGCTCGCCCACGCACGAGCGACAGGAAGGTCGTCTGGGTGATATCGCGAGCCAGCGCCCCGTCCGACGTAAGTCTCAGGATGGCGGCCTGAATGCGCGATGCGTAGCGGTCGAACAACAGCGACAGAGCGGCTTGCCGACCATCCCGAAAGGCGGCCATCAACGCCTCGTCGCTCGCGGCTGCACCCACGCACGTCTCGCTCACCGACGCCCTCGGAGGGGTCAGCGTGCCCAGCCTGCCGGGCCGCGGCGGCTCGGGATGGGGAATGGCCGTCACAACGCTAGAACGCACCTGGCCGTGGACTGGTTACAGCCTCTGGCCGGGATGCTTCATGACTTCGGCGTCGGATCCCGCAGGCGTTCGACTTCACAGGGCTTTCGGCGACCGACCGGAATCCTCCGTGTATTGGGCGGCGAAGGTCCTGTGGAGTCGAAGGACAAGCGAGGCGGCGTCGAAAGTCGTGGTCGACACGGCCTGGCACGACCTTCACGGGCGCGCCCACCGCTCCAAATTAGCCGGCCTTCGGTAACCGCCCTCGGTGTCGCGCGTCCAGAGGCAAACCCCCGGTGGGCCCAGCGTGGACCCAACCGCGAACATCCGCACCCCACGCACCTGGAGGATGACTGTCGTGACACCCCATGTTTCATCCCGATTGCCCGGCCTTGCTGCGCGCCTCGTCACCGTTGGACTGCTGGTCCTCACAACCGGATGCAAGCGAGAGAACTGCACGAGCGTACCCACAGCCGAAAGCAGCCAGACTGCACAAGGGAGCCCGGAACGGCTCCAGGACGCCGGCCTCGACTGCGAACGAGATGCCGAAAGACGGCGCCCGGAGGGTCTGCAGGTGGCAACGGACGGCGGCCGGGCCGAGGCCGATTTTGCGTGCCTCGGGCGGCTCCTTGCACCGAATACGGGCTCCCCAGCAGAGTTCACCATGGGCGCCCACGCGTTTGCTCAAACCGACAACCAAGGTCGTCCGCTAGCGGTACCTGGGCTGGAGGTCCAACTCTTCGATGACAATCGCATCCCGGACGGGTCGCGGTGCGATACGGGCTGCACGCGCGCGGAGGATCTGGGAGACGGCACGTACCGCTTCCTCGCTGCGCCGGAGGGCTGGCTGGCCTACCGCGTCCTAGAGCGATCCGCCGGCGCGATGCGCCCCGCTGTGCTTCGCGCCCTTGAGGTGAACTTCGTGCCGGCTCCGGGCGAGGCCTTCAACACGGTCTTCGAACCCGTGCTGGATGGCCTTCACCAAGCCCTCGACCTGCCTCGCGATCCACAGCGAACACTCCTGGCGGGCCGCCTGTTCGACTGCAACGGCCGCCCTGTCGCAGGAGCGACCATTGGACTGCGTGACGCTCGGGGCGAGAAGATCGCGTCCACACCCATCACGCGCCCGATCTATCTTGGACCGACAGGCCCCGACCTTTCGCTCGCAGCAACCACGTTCACGGGCCAGTGGTCCGTGACCAACGCGCCCGTGGGCACCGGAACGATCGTCGTTGAGGCGCGCGCCGACAATGGTGTGGTCGTGGCGTGTGAGCTCGCCGCGACCGCGCCCGATGCCATGTCCGTGGTACGCCTGCGGCCGCTGCGGCGGGACGCTCCCGCAGCCTGCACCCGTTGAGCGTCCTCAGCTCACCCAGCCAGAAGACCCGTGGGCGCGAGCATCGAGCGAAGACGGCTCTCGTAGGTGTTTTCCCCCCCCGTCACCGCAGCCCACTGACAGGCTTTGAGGCTGGCGCGAAGCTGCTCGTCCGCACTCAAACGTCGTACGCAATCGACCAGCTCCCCCGGAGTCCGAAAAAAGCCATGCGCGGCCACTCCAGGAAACAGCTCGCGGTGTTGCCGCGTGTCTTCCATCACGACGCACGATCCCATCGCAGGTTCCTCGTAGGTGCGCATCACATGCTCGTCTCGATTGGCCCGGCGCACCAGGCAAACGGACATTTTGGCGCGACCGAGCACGGTCCGCATCCCGAGCGGGCCGAGCTTGCCCCCATAATGACCGCGCAGATCCCGTACCCGATCCCAGTAGGCACCGTACAGCGAAACCTTGAGGCCAGTCCCCACAAGGGCCCGCATGAACGGCGCCCGGTCGGCATCCGCGCCGCCAATGAACACGACATCGGCGGCACGGGTTTCCGCTGCCAGCTCGACCTCCGTGGCCGGCCGGTGCGTCTCCGGATCATACCCGAACGGCAGGAGCTCCACCCTGGGACAGCCGGTCGCCCTCAGCTGCTGCACATTGCCCGGACGAGGCGTGAAGATCGCGCTGTACTGAGAAAGCGTCGGCAGCCGCCACGCACACCAGTTGCCCAGATTCCACGGATCGTCCGTGCTGTAGTTCATTGTCATCACGCCCAGGCGCCGAAGGTCGGACAGGGCCTGCGCGTCGAGTGGCGCATTGCCGACAACGAGGCATGCTGAAACCCGTTCCCGCTCGGCCCTGCTGACCACGAGCCGTGAGAACGCACGCAAGCGCATGGGCTCGGCGCGGAAGAAGCGCTGGTAGGCACTCTGGAACTTCTGTATCCGTGGGTACGCCTGCGCCTCCGCAACCTCGACCACGCGCAAACCCACAAGGCGCGCCGCCTTGGCCAGATAGCGCCCAGTGGAAGTCGGGGCGAATGTGCCGACGATCATGAGCGCGGGCTCCGCCATGGGCACCCAAGTCTGTTTGAGAACGCCGAACCCTGTCAAGCGGCCGGTTCGATCGTCACCATCAGCATGGTCCCCGCGCTTGAACAATCCAGGCTGGCATGGCCCCTGCGCACCCTCGACAAGAGCTGGGGCGCGGTACGCGGCTCGGATCCACAGCCGCCGCATGCGAGCATCAGTAGCACAACGCCCAGCTGCGGCCAGAAGACCTCGGGTACAGTCCGAACCACGCTCCATCCCTCCACCTGCTACGGAGCCCACCCCATCCCCTCCAAC
>JAPPOR010000908.1 GCA_028817905.1 Myxococcales bacterium | reverse complement strand
ACATCTACCTGGAGAAGCAGCCGGGGGAAGAGCCGGTAACCATCGACAAGATCACGGGGCTGCACTGGACCTCGTGCCCCTCCGGACTCACCGGCGCGGGCTGCGACGGCGGTGCAGCTCTCGACCTGGAGCTGGAAGGGGCGCTCACCTACTGTGACGAGCTGAGCTGGGGCGGTCACAACGACTGGTACCTGCCAGACATGTTCGAGCTAATCTCGCTTGCGGATCTCGACGCAGACGCTTCGATGACCACGGGGACTACGGACCTCCTCGACGACCACGCGTTCCCGAACCAGCAGGCGGTCCCCAGCGCATTCTACTGGTCGACATCCCTCGTGCGCCATGACGTGACGTCGTTCTCCACCGGCCAGAACCAACCCGGCTTTTCTTCGATCGCTTATCAGCAACATCGTCCCACCGCCGCGTTGTGCGTGCGGCGTGGGTTCTCGAAGGCGATGCCGGCGGGAGAGCGCTTCGTCTCGCACGTCGACGCCCCGGTGGGCCAGCCATGGACCGAGGACCGCGTGACCGGTCTGGTGTTCCAGGGCTGCTTCAGCGGTCCTGACGGCATGTGCGACGGCAAGCACACCGGCGCAGAAGCGGTCGCGCACTGCCGCGACCTGTCATGGGGGGGAGCGGACGACTGGCGCGTCGCGAACTACAAGGAGCTGCAAAGCATATTCGACCCGAACCAGGCCGGCGATTCCCCGCTGCCCGAGGAGTTCTTCGGCGAAAACGGCGGCGCATACGTGTTCGCAGCGCCGGGCACGCTGCTCGGTCTGAACGACATGGAGCGTGTCGGCATCGGAATCCCAGAAAACAGGTACCAGGTCCTTTGTGTTCGCGGTCCGTACGCACCGTGAACCCACCACTCGGCTGGTTGGACCAACACGCTGACCCAACGCGCGGCCGCAGATGCGGCGCTGCGAAAACGAAACCGCCGGACTCCTCAACGGAATCCGGCGGTGGGCCGTGAAGGACTCGAACCTTCGGGAAATGGATTGAGAAACCCACGCGAACGGTTGCCTTGCGGTCGCAAAATGCGGGGTTTCAGCACGTTTGGAGCTCCTAGGCGTGTCGAAACGGACCGCTCGCGAAGCTCTGGACAGCCCTCTGGACAGCTTGGGTGCACATGACTCGCGCACGGGTGTGGCTCGAACAAGCCCCATCCCACCGCCAGGCCCCATAGTGCTCAGATAGTCAGGTTTCCGCTGATACAACGTTCCGCAGAAACGCGGGGGTGCGCGTCAGCGTGCACGGAGCCGGAAGCTGATCGGAATCTCGGCGCGGAGGTGCCCGCCGAGGGCTTTCGGCACGGCGGGGAACGGGCCGGCGGAACGCACGGCGGCGAGGGCGGCGCGCTGCAAGCTGTCGTCGGCACTGCCCCGCAGCACCTTCACATCGTTGGAGTGTCCGTGCGGGTCAATCGTCATGCGCACGACTACGGTTCCCTCGAGGCCCATGCGCTTGGCCATGTAGGGGTAGTGACGTGCACGCTGGACCGCCTTACGCACCTCGGCCAGATAGCGCGCGAGCTGCGCCCTCCGATCGGTGACAGCCCCCTCGCCCGTGCAGCGGCCCCTTCGATCGCGATGGGCGCAGCGCGCGTGGCCTCTGCGCTGCTCGCCGGGGGCCGCCTCGCTGGGGGCGCCGACGGAGGCTCCGTCAGGAGCGGCCGCCGGTGCCGGCGCAGCGACCTGGGCCGCCTCGCCCCTCTCGCCCGCCTCGCGCGCCTCGACAGTGGGCTCGGGCTGCGCCCGCGCGCGTGAGCGCCGCGCCGGCCGGCGCGGTAGGGGACGTAGCCGCGGCCGCGGGGCCACCGCGCTGGGCGCGGCCACGAGCAACGCCTGCGGTTGCGGTTGGGCTGCGCGTGTGGGCGCAACCGCCTGCAACTCCATCCACACCGGCGCCGGCACCGGCACCGGCGTCGACGCCGAGCGGGCGCTGCCGAGCGCGAGCAGCCCGTGGGCCACACACGAGATCAGCACGAAGATCGGCAACGCGGGGCGTACCGCCACGGCCCCTCCTCAGGAAGCCCGCGGGTGCGCAGCGAGTCGCTTGCCCGACGGCTCGACCGCCGGGCACGGCAGGCCAGCGAGCAGCGAGCGCCAGGCCGCGCTTTCCTGCTGGCCGTGCTCCCGCATGCTGAACAGGTAGGCGATCATGTCACCGGCGGTGTCGTAGATCTCGAGGCTCGTCACCTCGCCGTCGCCGGTGGGCTTGCGCACGACCCATGCCCGGTCCACGCCGTCCTCGCGCAGGTGCAGATTGAAGCCCGGGTCCAGTATGTTGAACCAGCCGTCGACCCGCTTGATGTTCTCCACGGGTCCGCCGTGGATCTGGATCGCGCCGCGGTTACCGACGAAGACCATGAGCCTCGCTCCGCTGCGCGCGATCTCGTCGAAGACCTGGCGATAGCTCTCCGAGGCCACGGGCGTCGTCCAGATGCCCTCGGCCAGCCGTAGGCCCTGTGTCCGCGTGATGTCCAGATCTCGCAGCAGGTGGACAAACTCGTGGGTGTCCCTCATGGCCGCCCAGCCCGTCAGCAGGGCCCCGCGGTCGACCTCCGCGTCGGGAGTCTCCGCCGCGCGCCCGGGCTCGGGCAGGAAGGCTTCGCCCGCGGTCTGGTCGTCGCTTCCATGGCTGAAGACCAGCTGCTCGAAGGCCTCCACGCGGCTATCGTCCTGGAGGAAGATCTTATGCACCGCCTGGCCGTACCCGTCATAGATCTGCAGGCTGCGGCGGGTCCCGCGCACGGTCTCCTCGGTCAGCGCGTAGGCCACGCCCCAGCGGAAGAGGAAGAAACGCAGATCGATGTTGGGGTCCACCACTTGACCCATCGGTCCCTTGGCCGAGACGCCGCTGTACTCGCCCGTCTTCTCGATCGCCGCAGGGCCATTGCGCGTCAACGCCATCACCGTGCCGATCGGCTCGAGGTGCTCGAGGATGCCAGGCCAGTCGGTGCCGAGCCGCACAGCGCCGCGTCCCACGCGGCTGGCCACGAGCTCTCCCTCGGTCACACCGAGGCGCTCGGCCGCATCCCGTTGGCGCAAGCGCGGATCTCCCTTCTTCAGCGCGTCCCAGCGTCTCGCCAGGTCGCGCGCTTCGTCGCTCGTCTCTTCGCTCATTCGATCTTCTCCATTGCGAGGGCATTGCCCGATAGGGGTACGACCAGCGGCAAGGCTGCCCGCGGGTGCGGAACGATGACTGCCTCGACGCCAAAGATGCGGCGAAGGTTCTCCTCGGTTAGCACCACGGTGGGATTGCCGCATGCGATGGCCTGCCCGCCGCGCATCAACAGGATGCGATCGGCGTACTGGGCCGCCAGGTTCAAGTCGTGGAGCACCACCGCCACCGCGGTGCGCGAGAGGTCGTGGGCGAGCCGCCGCAGCAGCGAAAGCGCTTCGTGCTGGCGCGCGATGTCGAGGCCCGAGGTCGGCTCGTCGAGCAGCAGGTAGCGCTCGCCGCGCGCGTCCCAGATCTGCGCGAGCGCGCGGGCCAGATGCACGCGCTGCTTCTCGCCGCCAGAGAGCGTCGGGTAGCGCCGCGTGGCGAAGGTCGAAAGGCCGACGGCCTGTAGGGCGAGCCAGCCCACGTGCTCGTCGTGTACCGTCTCGCGGCGCTGGACGTGCGGGGTGCGCCCCATCAGGACCACGTCCAGCACGCTCAAGGGAAAGGCGAGCGCGCTCTCCTGGGGTACCACGGCCCGCACCCGCGCCCGCTCGACCAGGGTCCACGCCGAGAGGCGGCGCCCGCCCATGCACACGCGGCCAGCGTCCGGCTCGCGCTCCCCCGAGAGCGCCCGCAGCAGGGTGCTCTTGCCCGCTCCGTTCGGACCCAGGATGGCCAATACCTCGCCGCAGCGCGCCTCCACCGACACGCGGTCGAGCAGGGCCCTGTCGCCGGCGCGCACCGTAACCGTCTCGGCCGCGATCATCGCAAGCCCCCCCCGCGCTCGACCTCGCGCAGCATCAGCCACAGAAAAAAGGGCGCGCCCAGCAGCGCGGTGACGATCCCGATCGGAATCTCGGCCGGGGCCACCATGGTGCGCGCGGCCAGATCCGCGATGACCAACAGGGCGGCGCCAAGCAGCGCAGCGCCCGGCAAGAGCACCCGGTGGTCGGCGCCCAGCAGTAGCCTGATCAGGTGCGGCGCGGCCAGCCCGACGAAGCCGATCATGCCGCAGGCCGCGACAGTGGCACCGACCGCCAACGCGGTGAGCAGCACGATCGCGAGCTTAACCCGCTCGACCTCGATACCCAGGTGGCGCGCGTCCGCCTCCCCGAGCAACAACGCGTTGAGCGCCCGGGACAGGCGTGGGATCAGGAGCAGCGCCGGCGCGGTCATGGAGAGCACGACCCACAGGGCGGGCCATGTGGCGCCGTTCAGGCTACCAAGCGTCCAAAAGGTCAGGGTGCGCAGCTGGGGATCGGTCGCCAGCAACGTCAGCACGCCTGTGCCCGCACCGGCGAGCGCGTTGAGGGCGATGCCCGCCAGCAGCATGGTGGCCACCGCCGTATGGCCCGAGCGCGTGGCCACGCGCCAGACCAGGAAGGTCGTCACGAGACTGCCGAGGAATGCGGCGAAGGGCAGCAAGAGTATGCGAGCACCCTCGGCCAACTCGAGCGCCAGCGCCTCGCCCAGCACGATGGTCGCGGTGGCGGCCAGGGCCGCGCCGCTCGAGATGCCGACCAACCCGGGATCCGCAAGCGGGTTGCGAAACAGGCCTTGCATGGCAGCGCCCGAGATCGCCAGCGCAGCGCCCACCGCCGCCGAGAGCAGCACCCGCGGCAGTCGGATGCTCAGCAGCACGCCCTGCTGATTGGACGCGAACTCGGCGATGCCATCCACTCCGAGCTTCCCCGCCAGGATCGCAAGCGTCTGGATGGGGGCGATCCCGACGGCACCCATGCCAAGGGCGACGAACGACGCGCCCACGGCCAGCAGCGCAAGCGCGAAGAGCCCACGCCTGCCCTGCCGTGATGAAGGGTGCGTTGGCAAGGCAAGAGAGGAGCCCCCGGTAGTTGCGCCGTTCATTGCGGGGCTTCCGACTGCGGCGACGTTTCGTCCCTCGTCAGGGCCTGGGGTAGATCGTTGCCATGCAACAGGCGGATGAGCTCGGAGACGGCACGCCCCGTGCGGGGGCCGAAGCCCAGCAGCATCAGGTCATCCATCTGCACGACGCGCCGGGCTTTGCCGGCGGGCGTGAGCGATAGCCCAGGGAGCTCGAGCACACTGGCCGCGCCGCCCAGGCTTTCCACGCCGCGTGACGGCAGCAAGATGACATCCGGCGCCGCGGCCACTGCGGCCTCCGATGTAAGCGGTTTGTAGCCGTCGTATGCCGTGACCGCATTGTGCGCGCCCGCAAGTCGGATCATCTCGTCGGCGGCGGTGTCGCGGCCGGCCACGTTCACCGTGCCGTGCCCGCGGGCGTAGATGAAGAGGACCTCGGGCGCATCCTGGGGCCGACCCGACACGGCGGTGGCCAGCTCCTCGTCAAGTGCTTCCACCAGCCGCTCGCCGGCCGGCGTGCGGCCCAGCGCCTGGGCCAGCGTACGGATGCGCCGTTTGGCCCCGTCGATGGTGTGATCCGCCGTCGCCTGAAGTACCGGCACGCCCGCGCTCACGATCTGTGCCACCGCCGGTGCCGGACCGGCGTCGGTGCTGGCCACGACCAATGTCGGGGTCAACGCCAGCACGCCCTCGGCCGACAGACGTCGCTGGTAGCCGACCTGGGGCAGATGTGTGGCGGCCTCCGGATAGACGCTGGAGGTATCGACGCCGACCAGATGATCAGCAGCGCCCAGGGCGTAGACGATCTCGGTCACGCCGCCGCCGACCGCGATCACGCGCGAGCTGTCGGCGATGCGCACGATCTTGCCGTGCGCATCGACCACATCGATCGGCGGCGGTTGCGCTGCCTGCGCGCCCTCGGCCTGCATCGCTTCAAGTGTGCCCTCGGCGCTCGCCTGGCCGGGGTCGCCCGGAGTCCGGGCGCAGGAAAGGCTCGCGATGGCGAGCAGCGGCAGTACGCTACGTCGAAACATCGATGGACCTCCTCACCCTTCGCCGCAGGGGCACTCGCCGCTCCAGATACCGCCGGCGGCGTCGCAGCTGGTCTCGTCGGTCTCGCACTCGCACATGTGCGCGGCTGGCTCGTAGCAGCCGAAACTGCCGTCGGTGACCTCCCCGTCGCCCTCGGCCTCTTCGCCCTCGGCCTCTTCGCCCTCAGCGTCGGCAGGCGTGCCCACGGACGCGACCACCGTGATCTCACCGGTGGGCGGCTCGACCTCGGCCCAGGCGAAGGTCGGGTAGCCCGAGGTTCCCGCGTCGTCGTAGTAACCAAGCATCTCGACCTTGAAGAAAGACTCCTCGGCCGTGCGCACGACGTAGACTGCGTCGCGGGGGCTGAGGGTGTGGTCGGCCGGGTCGTAGGCGTACCAGCCATCGCCGGTCAGGAAAGCGAAGTCCGGGTCCTCGTCCTCGTCGTCCCCGTCGTCGGCGTCCTCGACGTACTCGCCATCGGGGGCGTGCTCGAGAGCCTCGAAGTCCTCGCCGTCCAGTACCGCGACCGCCACGGCACCGTCGCCGCTAATCCCACCGTTGGACTTGATCTTGAAGCGCTGGAAGCTGATGTCCCAACTGTCACCGTCGGAGTCCACCTGCTCGCCAGACTCGAAGTCGAAGGCCAGCCAGATATCGTTGTCGCTGGCGTCGACCACCGTGGTGTGGGTGCCGTCGTCGTTCTCAGTGGTCTGGATCCCACCGGCCTCGAGGCTGCTGTGCGCTTCGCCGTCCTCCGACGGGACCAGGTCAGAGGCGCAGCCGAGCGCAAGCAGCACCCCGAGCAGGGGCGCCGGCCGAGTGATTGGTCGCAATGCGTGTTCCATCGTCTTCTCCTCGTGGTCCAGGCGCGCGGCGGCGCTCAGTAGTGGGCCTCCATGCCGCCCATTACGGTGCGCGGCTGGATGGCCAGAAACTCGGGGTGGCCCGCGTCCAGCAGGTTCTCGCCCAGGACGAACACGGCGACATGCTCGCCGATGCCCTGCTCCACGCGTGCGTCGAGTGTGGCGTAGGGGTCCGCGTTGGTGCGCTCGTCATCTCCATCGCGGTCCTCGTCGCGGAAGAAGGGGCGCTGCCCCACGACCGCCGCCCGCACCATGGCCTCGAAGCGCATCAGCTCGAAGCGATAGCGCAGGGTGGTCGTACCGCGGTGAGTCGGCCGCCCCGGCAGCGGGCGGTCGTTACCGTCGTCGTGGGTACCGAGCAGGGAATAGCCCAGCTCGACGGACACCCCTCTCACGGGCTTCATGCGCGCGCCTAGGTCGATGCCCTGCGTGTGGGCCGACGACACGTTGACGTATTGGTAGCGGGTCGGGCCACCGGCGCCGCCATCGCCGACCTGGTCGGTTAGGATCATGTCCGAGAGGTCGTTGCGGTAGGCGCTTGCAGAGAGCCACAGGCAGGCGATTGGCCGGTACTCGAACGAGACGGTGGCGCTGCGAGAGCGCTCGGGATCCAGGTCCGTGTTGCCGTCAACCTGGTAGCCGGCACTGGGGTTCTGGAAGAGCAGGTAGAGCTCCCGGAAGTCCGGTGCGCGGAAGCCGAGGCCATAGGCCGCGCGGATCACCAGGTCCTCGTTCGGATCGAAGCGCAGCGCGATGCGCGGCGTGGGCGCCACACCGAACTGCGAATCTACGTCGATGCGCGCGCCCGGCACGAGGACCAGGCGCGGGACCTCCTGGATGATCGCCCACTCGTCCTGCACGAAGAGGGCGCCCCGGGTACGCTCGCCCGTGCCGCGGTTCAGGCGCTCCGAGCGCAGGTGCTCATAGAGGCCCTCCAACCCCACGGACACCAAGTGGCTGCCGCCGAGCAGCAGGTCCACCTGGCCGCCACCCTGCAGCAACTGCTCGCGTGTGTCCTGGGTCTGGTCGAGGGCGTTCGACCCGCGCTGATCCTGCTGGAACTGATCGCGGAAGAGGGAGTAGCCGGCCCAGGTGCGCAGGCGCGTGGTGCCGAGTCGCAGCTCGGGCGACAGCCGCAAGCCAAGCTGCTCGGTCCTGTTCTGCCGATCGAAGATGGCGCCGGAGCCGGCCACGTCGATGCCGCTCTGGTCGCGGAAGAGGTAGTCCGCGGACAGCGTCAGCGTGTCGCTCTGCGAGAGTGCATACTCGGTCTGATTCCCGAGCTCGACCTGATCGAAGGCGTTGCCGTTGGTAGCCACATCCTGCGGCTCCAGGTCGAAGCCGTCGCCACGGCGATAGCCGGCCGACATGCGCGAGCTGACCGGGCCCCGCCGGATGCCACCGAAGGCGCCGGCGTCGACCAGCTCCAGATTGCCGTAGGCAGCCCGTGCCCCGAGCTCGAGCGGGCGCCTGGTGCGGCGTGTGATGATGTTGACCACGCCGCCAATGGCGTCCGAGCCATAGAGTGCGGAGCCGGCGCCGCGCACGAGCTCGACGCGCTCGACGTCATGTAGCGGCATGCGCCCCAGGTCGTTCACCCCTCCAATGCGACCGGTAATGCGCTGGCCGTCGATCAGTAACAGCGTGTAGTCGGGCGAGAGCCCCTGCAGCTGAACGCCGGACCCGGAGTAGGTGCGCTGAACATACAGCCCGTGCTGCTCCTCGAGCAGGTCGGCCACGGTCTCCGCGCCGGTGCGCTCGATCTGCTCACGCGAGATCACCTCGGTCGCGACCGGCGCCTCGGCCAGCGGGCGCTCGGTACGCGAACCGGTCACCACAACCTCGTCCACGCGATGAGCCGCAACCGGCGGGTCCCCATCTCGACCGGCGGTACCGTCAGGGGACTGGGCAGACGCGACCCGCCCGATGACCACCAGCGCCAGGGCGAAATGGGGCCACGGCCCGTGGCGCAACCAACGACTCACTTTGCACTCCGATCGGTCGGGACGCCAGGTCCCGGGCTGGCGCTCTCAGACGCTCAGGTCGCGGGCTTCGTCAAAGACCAGTGAGAGAGCTGGACGCGGGGGCTGCGCCTTGGCGAGGCGCACCATGGCGCGCGCAAGCGTGGTCGCGATCTCCTCGCAGAGCGCACGTTTCAGAAGCAACGTGACCGGCCCGGCGTGCACGAGCAGGACGCCGTCTTGGCCGAGCTCGACGCCAGCGTCGCCGGAGACGGCGAGCACCCTGCGCACGTGGGCCGGCGCCTCACTCATGCCTCACCTCGCCGACGGGGAAACAGATTGGTGGGCGTGAGTGCGGCCGCAGTCCCTGTTCGACGTGCGGCTTGCTTGGCGACCGCGTGTCCCAGCGTGCCAAGCAGTTCGGACATGGCTCGTGGCGTCATGCGCACCGTGCGTGCACGGACGTGGATCTGCACCATACGGCTGGCGCACACGTCGACTGCGGCGACGGAGCTCTCGGCCAGCCGGGTGCGCTCGCAGTCGCGCGCGACTTGCGGTGCGTGGCGGTTGGGCTTTGCTTGCATGCGTTCAACTCCCGTGGCTTGGAGCCGCAAGGGCACTCGGCTAGCCGGGGGCGTTGGACGCGTGGTCGCGAGCCGCTGCGGCTTGTGTGTGGTGACGGGCTGGGCGGTGATTCAGGTGGGGTGTCGACAACCATCCTCTAGTGGCAGGACCACGGAGCGCTTGCACCGACGGCACTTGAGCTCCACGCCGCCCTCGACCAGACGTGCGAGTAAGCTCCCGCAAATGCAGCGCATCTGCCCGTCGCTCTCCGCACCATGGGGGCGCGGAATAGCGCGGTCCCCATCGGTGTTCTTCCCTGACACCATGAAGATATCTAACTGATATTGATTTTCAATGTCAACAAGAATAGATCGATTTCTCGATGAGCTGGCATCGTCATCCGCTGGATTCACATCTTCGCCGCGGCCTCGTGGTTCGGTGAGGTCATGGCCATTGCCCGCCGCCTCGCCGCCTCGCCAGCAGTGAACGGAGTGAAGCGATTCCCGCGATTCTCTTCTGCCGTTCCTCGGACACCTCACTACCCGGTTCCTGGGTCCGCATCGCGCACCCCTGAGCTTTGGACCCTCGCGGGGTCGCGAATGTCCAGCTTCGACACGGCTGTTGTGATTCGCGGAACGCCCAAAGCACCCTTCTGGTCTCGAAGCGCCTGCCGGCGAATTTGAATGCCAGTGAACCCAACTGACGAACCGGTCCCGATGCTCGAACGCCTCTTTCGCGTGGTCAGTAACGAGGTGGAGAGGCGCGAAGCCAAACAGCTGCAGACGCGTCTGCGACGGCGAAC
>JAPPOR010000547.1 GCA_028817905.1 Myxococcales bacterium | reverse complement strand
TCATGCCAGGCGCAGGATCGTACCTGACATTTGGGAAGGCAAGCTGGGCTCTGGCTTTCTCGTAGCTGCGAAGCCCGGCGCAGGCGCCCCAGGGTAGGCGCCCACGCCGGCCGTTGGGTCTCGGAGTTGGGTTGGTTTGGTGTGTCGGGTTAAGGCTCCGGAGCTCCGCTATCCAATACATGGCCAGATGCAGCGGTTCTTTTGAAGGAAAGTGACTGGACGCCCGCGGGCATGGCGATTTTCTCTCGCGGTAGCCCGCATCCATCACCAAGGCATGTGATGATCGTGCGCGCGTGATTTGGTGATGGATGTGGGGTAGGCCTCTTCCGCCGACCTTTTTCGCGCGCCTCTGCATAGCCGGCCCCGCCTTGGCTTGTCGCCGTTCTCGGACGACATGGCGGTTCGCGGGTATCATGGGCCTACTCGTGAGCGACCACTCCCCGGTTCCAAGATCCCCCTGCCGGTGGCAGCAGCCCGAGGCGCGCGACCTTGGTGGCGAGGGCCTCGGCTGCGAAGCGAGCTCCCGCTGTGTTCCAGTGGGGGTCGTCGTCAAAGTACAGTGGGAAGCGGTCGGTGTTCTGAAAGTCTTCAAGCAGACTGACGACTGGATAGGGCAGGCCACGGGCGTTCTGGTCGAAGTAGGCGAAGGGCGCCAGCTTGTGCGGACCACTGGAAGAATAGAGGCTTCGCTCCCAGCTCTTAGGCGACTCTCTTGTCGAATATTGAAAAGCACGCGGAAAGAGCGCCAGTGCAAGTGGCACCTGTAGCGTCCGGTCGCAATGGCGGGCGATGGCGTCCAAACTCCTCATCACGCCCTGCGCGATCCAGGGCTCGGACAGCGCCAGCGGTTGATTGACGACGAAGAACGGATCGGCCGGGTGGGCTGCGGACCCGTCGCTACCTGGCACTTCCGGGTCCAGGTCCATTTGGCGCAGCGACAGCCAGCGCCGTTCAAGCGTGCTCAGGAGTGCCGAACGCCTCCGCGCGGCGCGCCATATCACCCCGTAGGGACCTGGCCCGGCCGGCGCGCCGCGGCGCAGCTCGGCGGCGTAGCGCAAGTCGTCGTGAAAGTCGGTGAGGTCGAGGTTGTAGATCACCAGGTCCGGGTGATAGCGCGTGCCCAAGTCGCGAAGTAGCCGCAAGCCGAGTAGCGGAGAGCTGCTCACCCAGCCCATGTTGACCACGCGCACGCTTCCGAAGCCGCGTTCATGTAGCACGCGCTCGAAGGCATAGGCGTACGAGTCTTCATAGGATAGTCCGTTGCCATAGGCGAAGGAGTCGCCCATGAAGAGAATCACAAAGTCCTCTTCGCGCAAGTGCGCGGCCCGTCCGCGAAAGCGCAAACCGTCGATGTTGATGTCGCGGCCGTCCGGGCGCATGCGGTGATCCACGTCCAGCTCGTGGGTTTCGCCGACGCGATCGGTGATCACGCCCGCCAGCAACCACGGCGCGACGCCCAGGAGCAGTCCTACAGAGAGCGCGACCGACAGCCACGCGGCGGGGTGAGGCGTGGCCAACAGGCGCCTGGCCAGAACCGGCGCACCGAACACCAGCGCGATCGCAGCCAGCACGAGCAGCGAATCCAGCGAAAAGCCCAACAACACGGCTAGCCCAAAGACCCCCGCGAAGGCCACGTCGCAGCGCGCCCATGCCGACAGCACACGCCGCGTCCAGGGTTCGGCCCGGTCGAACCGGGACAGCACCGTCAGGGTGATCCATAGAAGCCACACGGGGAGCGCGATCAAGCGGTGGTCGAGCTCCCATGTGCGCTCATGCACGCGAAGCCCGGAAACGACGTGATGCCCGTCCCCCCGCATCACGTGCACACGCAGGAAGCGCACAGGAGACGTGGTTGCGACGACTGGACTTGTCCGCGTTGCCAGGCCTAGCTGGGGCTTGGGTTCTGCCACGAACAGTGTGCGATAACTGCGGCCATCCTGTGAGCCGGAGACCACGTAGCGATCGTTGGCTTCTGCTTGCAGCTCGATGCGCAGGTGTCTACGTGCGCGTTCCAGGTCCACTACCAAGGAGCGATCCGCAGCTACCCGTGCCGCGCCTAGGTTGCCTTCGCCCGGATCGCGCAGGCGAAGGCGCCGCTCCGGATGGTTGGCGACGGGCCGGCCGTCGAGACTCGCGAGCAGTCCTCGGGCCGGCACGAGGGTGCTGTGCCAGGTCCAGCTGCTGCCCGCCACGAACAACAGCAGTGGTAGTGCGAGCAAGGATCCGGCGTAGGGTGAGAGCCGTGCAGAGACCGACGTGGGGCTCATAGCTCCACGCGGCCGCCGACCGCGGGCACGGTCACTCGCCTCAGGGCCCCGTCTTGCCAGGTGACCAGCCAGAGCGAAGGGTCATCCAAGCTCCTCTTGAAGGCCACCTCGGCCGACTGCAGGTTGCCGGCATGCGAGGGCGCTACAGCGATGTGCATCAGCTCGTTGGTCGCTCCATGGGACGACCCGCACCCGTACCATAGAGTGCGCGCACCACCAGGCCTTCGCGGTTCACCCACGGACACTCGAAGGCGACTTTCCGACGTGCGCTTCACCACATAGTGGAAGTCTCGAGCATTGTTGGAGAGGTACCACCAGCGTTGCGACGCGGTTCGCCGCAGCACTCGCTGGCCGTCCATCACGCGGCGTAGGGGCGGGGACGACAATCCAGGTACGGAGAACGCCGGAGCACCTACCACGACCACGTCGCGAACGTGACTGGTTTCCGGGGCTGGCGATGCGTGGGCGACGGTACGCCCAAAATGCTGGCTCTCCGGGGGCCGCCAACGATCGGCGATCCAACGCGTGATCTTGCGATGCTCCAGGAGCTCGGTATAGAGGGCTACCGGAGCGGCCAGGCCCCGCACCGCGAGCAAGCATCCGAATACCAGCGGAACCGCGTAGCCCAAAACGGTGCTCCCGGTGCCTCGTCGGAAGAGCTCGCGCAGGATCATGGCAACGCCGGCCGCTACGCCCAGGCTGGGAACCAGCAACAGGCGCTGTCCAAGCTGACCCATCAGGGCGGGTACCAGTGATAGGAGGCCGCCGAGGGCCAGCCAGCGAGCGGCGTCCCTGGCCGGCTGCCCCACCCGACGCGTGAGCGCCCACAGGGCTAGCCCAAAACCGAACACCGCGAGGACCGCGATCCAAAAGCGCGTGTTGAAAGGGAGGTCGAGACCCACGAGAAACATGGGTGCGTGGTGGAAACCAGCTACGGCCGGCAGGCTCAGCAACTCCTCGTTCGCGAGGGCGGCGAAGCGATGCGGCAGCGTCGCCCAGAAGAGCTCCGGCGTGCGGAAGAGGTCGACGTATCCACCTCCGTGCGCTCCGTAGCCCGCCCGCCGATACATGACAACATAGAATAGGGAGAGGAGCCCTAGCGGAAGAAGCGAAAGCACGCGTGTTCGCAGTGGCTCGCCGCGACGAACAAGCTCGAAGGCGGCGACGTAGCATACGACCTGAAAAATCGACTCGCTGCTCAACATTCCCAGCGCAAACCAGCCCAGCGATACCGAAAGCTCCCTGAGGCTGCCGCTCGTGCGGAAGCGCAGGTGGGCTAGGAGGCCCGCAAATCCGAAGACGGCCGCCATCAGAATGTGGCGGGTGGCGCTGCGCCCGATCACTTCGGCGTGGGTCGCGTCCACGGCGAACAGGAATAGTGCGAGGGTGGCCAGAGTGGGTTGCAGTCGTCGCCAGCCGCGGCCACCCGAAGACCCATTGCCGAGCGGCGGCTTGTTGCCCAATACACGTTCGAACAGCGTGCCGACCACCAGGAGCAGGGCCAGGTACCACAACAGGGTATGTGCGTGGTAACCGAGGGCATCCAGGCCGAAAACCATGTAGTCGAGCGACAGGCTTAGACTCGGCAGGACACGCAGGAACTGCATCTTGCCGCGGGGTCGAGCCGTCTCGGTGCACCAAGGCTGTGTACCCTCCTGCACGCCCTGCTGCAGGGTCGCAAGTTCTTCCTGGGTACCGTTCGAAAAGCTCCACAGGTTCGTTGCCGAGATGCCCGTGTGGGAGCGTTGCTCGCTACCCGCAAGGAAGCCGATCAGTACGGTCTCATCCAGGTCGAAGCCTGACGACAGCGCTGGGACGCCGTAGACCACACATACGAGACTCGCGAGCCACCAGGACTGCCGGACACCGCCCATGGGGGGTACCATCCCCCACCACCCCGGCAACGGCGGTTGATGCACAGCAATTTGCTATGCCGAGTTGCGATAGATCAGATCACCGCACCATTGCAGGGAGCAGTGCGACTACCCCGGCTAGCGACCTTGTCCAGACGCATCGCATCGAGGCAACGCGATCAAGCTTGACGCAAACGCCCACGAAACGGCTGACTCAAGGTCGCTAGAGGAGGGGGACGGTCTCGCAGCCGAGCAGGATGTCCACGCGTGCTTGGGGGGTTGCCTGAATGATCTCACACGTTTGAGGGCAGGCGACGATGCGGGAGGGGCTATCGGGCTCATCGAAGTGCCAGCCCATGGCGGCGCACTCTTGCCGCGATGGGACCTTGCCCAGCATGGGTGTGGACGCGCCGGCGCCCGAGGAAAGCTGCACGTTGACCAGCTCGCGATCGAAACCGTTCGGGCCGCTGTCACTGGGAATCTGCCACTCGCACTCCAGCGGCCGCTCCACCACCCGCTCGGTCCGCTCCACGCGCGTTTCGATGACCGCATCACGCACCGTTTGCAGGGCCGTCAGCAACTCAGTCGCAACGGCGGGGTTGACCAATGTCGCCTGACCGGTGCCGCCCGCCGCTGCAAAACCGTTGAGGGCGTTCAGGTCGAACCCGAGTCCCACCACGAACGTCGAGATCGACGGTGTGCCAGTGTATCCGTCGGCGATCACGTCGGTCACGTTTTGTACCGTCGAACCGCATTCATCCGGCAGTCCATCGGTGACGAGGAGTACGGCGATCGTGCGGTCGGGGTGGCTCTCGGTGCGCGCTCGGGCGTACTGAATGGCACCCTGCATGGCCGGGAGCGTGGCCGTGCCCTCCACGGGGAGAATCGGAAACGCGCCCTGAAGGTTTTGCAGGCTTCCGGGAAGCTCTCCAACTGGTACACGCGGATTGGCATACACAGAGGCCTCGCAGCTGCTGCCAAAGAACTGCAGTCCGACACCGATGCCTTCCGACCCCGGGTCGGTAAAGAACATGTTGAGGGCATCCAGCGTGAATGGCCACCAGGGCACCATGGATCCCGAGTCGTCCACAATCATGTAGATATCGAGTGGCTTCATGACCACTTCCTCGATCTCCATGACCTCCTCGATGATCACCTGTTCCGCTTCCACGCTGCTAGCCCCGCACTCGCCACCCTGCGGTCTCGGCTCGGGTGTCGGAGTCTGTGTCGCGGGTACCATGCCGCTCGTCTGAGGCGGTGCGGCGTTGTCAAAGCCACCCGTAGACGGCTGTTCCTGTGCGCCTGGTATCGTTGCGCCGTCGATGGACGCACCCGTGCCTGCCCGTGCGCCGCGCCCCGGCGCGTGTCCCCCATCGGCCGTTGAACAGGAAGCGACGAGCACCCCGGCGACCGCCAAGACTTTCGCTCGCAAGTTCTTCTGGCAGAATCCCATCGGCACCTCCGCTTGTCGCTCCGCAAGCACAAAGGACTGCCAGGGCTGCAGACGCGTTCGGCTAGGGAGGATCACGCGAGTATGGCCCGCTGTCCCAAGGGGGCAAGGACTATCTCGCGGACGCGAGCGTTCGCTTCTTCGCGTGCTTAGCAGGGTCCATGGGCAGCGCAGGGTCCATAGGTGGCGCCTCGGCCGAATACCGGGGCAGATCCGGCGCTGGCGCGGGCGCACGGCCCCACAAGCTATTTTTTGGCGCGACCGGAGTAGTCTGCTAGTCGTCTTCGGAGAGATAGACGCTGGGACACTCGTCGGAGAGGTCAAGGATGCAAGTGGGCACCTCGTCGAACAGGTGGTCCTCTTCGCACGTGCGCGCGCTCCAGAACGCTCCCATCATCTCGGCGCACGCGATCATCTGCTCGACACGGAGAGTGCAATCGTCCATCCCTTCAGGTGCGACCGAGCAGGCTTGCGGCAACTCAAATGCGCCGACCGAGACCTCCGCTTCCAGGCACAGGTCCTCGAGTTCGTTGCACATGGCCTCGTCCTGCGCTTGTAGCCAGGCGTCCACCTGGCAGCTCGCGGCCAGATCCCCCACCAACCCGGTGATCCGATCGACTTCCTGACACACGGCCTGGAACTCGGCGGCGCTTAGGTCAGAAGCCTGTGCGGTCGGATCCACGTCTTCGAAGGCTACGCCAGCGTCGGGATAGAGTGCATCACCATCACCATCACCGACCGCAGCATCAGCATCCGCGGTTGGCGCCGGCGCATCGTCATCTCCGCAGGCGAACAGGGTAGTCGTCAGGCCCACGATGCAGGCCAGCCAGAGGGTGGAGAGGTTTATGGTTTGCACGGTAAGTCAGCTCCAGGAAGTCGGACGCGCGCGCGTCGACAATATTCGAGACCCTGGCAAAAAGCCGCCGCCAGGGCAAGAGTGCACGGGGTGACTCAGGGACGAGATATCCGGGCCTTGTAAGGGAGCGCCGAGGCGATCATCTCGGGACCTCTCGTGGTCGGCTACCAGCGGGGGGCGCCGTGGCTTTCGGGGCGTTCGAGGCCAGCGACCAGCAACTGCCCGTGGGCCCGTTCGTACACGTGAAGACGCAGGGGGCCGAGCTCGGGGTAACCTGGGTCGTCGGTGTCGACATCGACGACGAAGTAGCGGGGGAAGCGTGCGTCGGGGTCGCGACTGCCAAGCGGGAAGCAGACCTCCGAGCCCCGACGGGTCGCGACCACGGTCTCGAATAGGGAGGGTCCGCGACCGGTATAGGTGCGCACCGTGTCCCGTCGTCGCGTGCCCGCGGCGACTCCACTGACCACTGCGGCGTCGCGCAGGCACACGCGGCTTCGACCCGCGTTTGCAGAGACCACCCGCGGGCGAAACAGGGGTGAGAGTCTTCCCAGATAGCGGTTAAGCAGGCGTTGGCGGCGGGCCAGCAAGATGCGCACGATCTCGTCGTGGGTAATCGACTCCTGAATCTCTGCGGGTTGCAGGGCTGCTAGCAGGCGAGATTCGTCGATCTCGGCCAGAATGCGGGCCATCCACGCTTTGTCGCGTTCGCTTGCGCGGATGAACGCTGGATTGGGGTACCCGGGCTTCCAGGCGTCTGGCTCGAAGTCAAAGGCGTGAAAGTAGCCGAGCGTGGGGCCCGCCGGTCCGTAGCGCGCCCGCTGCCATGGGTGCTCACGTAGCCCGAGCGTGAGCGTGTCCTGCACGAAGTAGGGGATGTCTAGATAGTAGGCATGGCCCAGGCGGCGTGAAATGCCCTCCTGGTCCCAGAGGCTGCCGAGGCAGTCGCCGAAGTCAAGGTAGTAGTGGCGTACATGTCCGCGGCCACCCTCGGCTTCGATCCAGATCGCAAGCGTGTTCTGTTCGCGTGTGTCGAAGTGATTCAGCCAGGCTGCAAGCACGTAACCGCCACGCAACTCGCGGCGATGCTGATGGGGGATCACGTCGTTGGGGTCATCGTCGCGCGTGTCCTGATAGGTCCACGGTCCGATCGGCCGGCCTGGCAAGAACAGGCTTGCGCTGGCGCGATAGCGACCATCAGGCAGCACGAAGGACTTGCTTAGGACCTGGTCTACATCCTCCCACGTGAGTGGGATCGATTCACCCTTGTCGTTCTCACTGGTGGCCTCGGGATCGATCTTGAGGATGTCGCGCGAGAAGAATACGACACTATTGCAGGGCGCGAAGTAGCCGATGGCGTGATAGAGGCGCGAACCCAGCACATCCGCTGCGGTCGCGCGTTCGCCTTGCAGTGTTCCATCGAACTTCAGGAGGTATCGTCTGCCGTCGGCGGCCTTGATCATGAATCCCGGATTGGCTCCGTTGGGCTTGGCCCCTTTGACGGTCCACGCGCCCTCCGGACGGAGGAGGGGGGCTTCGCAGGCTCCGCGCTCCACCTCGGCTTCGGTCATGGGACGCTGTCCGATGCGGTTGTGAAACCAGCTAGAATCCGGCACCTCGTCTAGTGCGTTGACATTGATCGCTTCCTGCTTCGCCTCGACAGCGAGGAAGCGGGAGATCGGCCGAAAAACGGTATGGTCAGCCGCGTCCCAGCCGAAGGGCGAGAAGTACTCCTCAGGGCGCGGGGAAAAGACCTGCTGGTCGGGGTCCTGCCAGAGCGGTGGGCGCATCGGGAAGGGACGCACGTTGCCGCCACAACCGGCGAAGGCCACCGCCAGCCAACAGGCGAGCGCCACCTTCGCGTGCCCCCGTTGCGAGCTTGGGGTTATCTCGTGCACTCCTGGGGTCGTTGACCTTGGGCGGGGATCCGAAAGCGCCGAACTCCGCCGCAAGGGGGGCTGTTGCGCGCTAGAATCCACGGCTACCTCCAAACAGCAGGCGAACGGTGCTGATTTCAGACCCCTGGCCGATCGTCTCGGTCCCGAACGCCAACAGGAACTGCAGCGAGTGGTCCGGGTCGCTCGCTCGCGCGCTTCGCAGCCCCAGCCCGAACGAGGAGCGCAGGTTGTCGACTTCCAGGCCCGCGAGACTCGGCCCAAACACGTTGCCTAGGCTGTAGTGAATCGCCATGTCCACCCATATCCAGACGGGCCAGCGATACTCGAATGTCGCCCCCGCGCGGCTCCGATCGCGGAGGCGGCCCTGAAAGAACCCCCCCATCGGTTCGAATCCCCCCACTTCCATGAGTTCAGAAAATGGGAGCGTGCCGGCGATCGGCTCCGTGAAGCCGGTCCACACCGACAGGCTCAATGTGCGTTGACTGCCCACGTCCAGGAAGCCACCGGCGGCCGCCGTGGTGCGCACCCAGGCGTCGCGGCCACGCACGCTGTGGACATATTCGCCGGAACCTTCGATCCGAATGCCGTCCCTGGGGGCGGGAAACGGCCGCCGCGTGTCGAGGGCGATCGCGGTTCCGAAGTACGCAGCTGTGTAGCCGTCCGCGAAGCCCGGTGGCAGCTCCGAGACCGTGTGATCCGGGTCGGCGAGCGCCTCCGCAAGGCTTGGATCGTCGTCGTCCCGGAAGTCAGTGTTCGCTGAAAACCGCCAGTTGCGTACCCCCAGCTCGCTCTGCACCGTGCTAGCACGCCAGGGGCGGCCCTCGATACCGAGCTCTCCAAAGATCGTCTGGGCCGAATAGCGACTACGGTCGCTTCTGCGGTTTAGGGGTCCGAGACCGTGGTAAAGGTAGTCGGGCCGCGTGAGGTACTGCCCGCGCAGCTCGACGGAAAACCCGTCGGAGGCGTTCGTGTAGCGGTTCAGAGCCGACAGGCTCCACCAGTCGTCTGGCCACATGCTTGCCTGGATGCGCACATCGTTGCGATCCGCGAAGGTATCGTCTGCAAAGAAGTACAGGCCCACGCTCGGTTCAAAGCCGAACTCGAGGTACGCCGTTGGAACGATGCCGACCTTCTGTGCCTGGTCGAAGGTAAAGAAGTCGCCGAGCACCGCCAGCCACTTGCCCTTCTCGGCGGCTGTGACCAGGGCGCCCAGGGGCTTGCGAATCACGTACTCGGAAACCACGTACAGCGGAAAGAGGGCCACCCGGGGGATCCACAGTAGGCCTTGGCCCACGCTGGTGGGCGGCGGGGGTCGCCCATCGTAGTTGGGCACGGGCCTGGCTTCCACACCGGGCGGCAACGGCGTGATCGCGGGCGACGCCTCCGTGAGCCGTGGGTCGGTCGGTTCCGTCGGCGCCGGGTCGGCGGTTGCACTGGGGGCTGGGTCCAAGGCCGACGTTGGAGCAGTCGTTTCACCCGGGGCGGGTTGTCCCTCGCTTCCAGGCTCCGTGGCGCGCGCTGCGTCCCCGGGTTCGCTTGTTCCCAGCGCGCCGCTGCTGTCGTGGGCCGGTGTTTCGGGCTCCGGCGGGTTTCCGGGAGGCTCGTGAAAGTCTGGCGTTGGTGACGTCGGGTCGCTGCCCGGCCGTTGGGCAAGCGCGGTTCCATGAACAAACAGGGGCGCGGTCCATGTGACCCATGCAAGGACCAGCCCTGGCCGCAGAAGTGTCGAACGGGATCCCATCTCTCTTTCGGGCAGTGGTCTTGTATCCGATTTGTTGGCCTGTTGTCGCGCCGGGTGCGCGCCGATTATTCATTCTGCTAGCCCGGATCATTCACGACTTCGACGCCGCCTCGCTTGCCCTTCGACTCCACAGGACTTTCGCCGCCCTAGAAAATACAGGCAGTATTCCCGTC
>JAPPOR010000497.1:3951-10239 GCA_028817905.1 Myxococcales bacterium | reverse complement strand
ATTGGCTAGGGCGGCGAAAGCCGTGTGAAGTCGAAGAACAAGCGAGGCGATGCAGCGTTCATGAATAATCCGGGCTAGGAATCACGGGAGTATCCCCGTCGGTCTCCGAATGCCGTGTGCCGAGTCCCTGGGCGATCCGACGCCGTGAATGATCCGGCTAAGCAGACCTCGTACTACACCAAAACACCCTCGTCAGGAACTCAGACAGCGGCGCGTAGCCGTTCGATCACGTAGTCCTGGTCGGCGTCGCTTAGGCGGTTGTGCATGGGAATGGCCATGCTCGCGCCATCACAGATGGTGGCACCAGGAAGAACACCTGGCGCGACCCCCAGGCGCTCTCTGTGATAGGCGAGCATGTGCACGGCGTGGGTCCCCGGGCGCGTGGCAATACCCGCGGCCGCCAGTTCGTCCATCAAGTCGTTGCGACTGCGACCCAGGGCTGCCTCATCGACGATGCACACGTAGGATTGGAACGTGTGCTCCGCCAGTTCCGGGGCACCGGGCTGGCCAGCGGGAAGCCGCAGCCATGGAAGGTCCGACAAGCCCTCGGTGTAGCGACTCGCAAGCCGCCGACGCTCTGCGATGAAGCCTGGCAACCGAGTCAACTGGCGGCGGCCGAGTGCCGCCTGCAAATCGGTCATGCGATAGTTGAACCCCAGCTCGGAAACGATCGGCATCGCATGGGGCGGCGGCGGGGAAGGCAGATCGGACGGCATGCTAGCGCCGTGGTTGCGCAGCCGACGCAGGCGTTCGGCCAGGGCGCTGTCCGAGGTCGTCACCATGCCCCCTTCCCCGGTCGTCAGCGTCTTGCGCGGATGAAACGAAAAAGCGGCCGCGACCCCGAGGCTCCCAGCCTGGGTTCCGCGATGGAGCCCGCCTGCCGCACACGCAGCATCCTCGACGATCGGGACGCCGGGAGCCTGAGCAGCAATCGCCTGCACATCGGCACAAAGTCCGAACAGGTGCACCGCAACGATCGCGCGGGTCCTCGTCGTCAACCGGGATGCGATCACGTCCGCACGGAGATTGAAGGTCCGGGGATCGACGTCCAGGAGGACAGGCTCGGCACCCGTCAACAGCACCGCATTGACGGTTGCGACCCACGTAAAGGACGGGACCATTACCTCATCGCCGGGGCCGACTCCCAGGGCCGCAAGGATCAGGTGCAACGCCGTGCTCCCACTGGTGCAAGCCACGCCATACGAGGCTCCATGGGCCTCGGCAAACTCACGCTCGAAGGCAGCGACCTCCGGCCCTTGGGTCACCCAACCCGACGCCAGCACCCGCTGTAGCCCTTCGATCTCGTCCCCCTCAAAGCAGGGGAGCGAAAGAGCAATCGGACGCCTAGCGTCGACCATTCGCCGACCCCACATCGCCCAGCTTGGCCCTCGATTCGTCAGCACTGTCGTCCCGCGTGCAAATACCGCGAATGCCTTGTCGGTCGCACAAGACCGTTGTGACGCCGAACCCCTGCGCGATCCGACGGGGAGTCGATGAATCATCCAGGCTAGTCGGGGCCACGTTGACCTATCGTACCGCGAAACGCCGCTGCGCACAGCCTGCCAATGATTCAACGGACGACGCCACGTAGAACATACACTACGAGATGATCCGCGAAAGAAACCGACCCGTGTGTGAAGCCTTGACCTTGGCGACGCTCTCGGGCGTACCAGTGGCGACCACTTGGCCCCCTCCAGCACCCCCCTCCGGACCCAAATCGACCACCCAGTCCGCACACTTGATCACATCCAAGTTGTGCTCGATCACGATCACACTGTTGCCCCCGTCGACGAGCCGCTGCAGTACCCCAAGGAGCCGTTCGATGTCCTCAAAATGCAGGCCGGTCGTGGGCTCGTCCAAGACGTAGAGGGTCCGCCCTGTCTGGCGCTTTCCGAGTTCGCGGCTGAGCTTGACGCGCTGTGCCTCGCCGCCGCTCATCGTGGGAGCTGACTGGCCGATCTTGATGTAGCCGAGCCCAACGTCGCGCAGGGTCTCCAAGACCCTGACAAGCTGGGGATGGTTGGCGAATAACGCAAGACCATCGTTGACGCTCATGTCCAAAACGTCTGCGATGCTGTTGCCGCGGTACTCCACTTCAAGGGTCTGCGCGTTGTAGCGCTTGCCGCCACAAACTTCGCAGGGCACGTACACGTCAGAAAGGAAGTGCATCTCCACCTTGACGACGCCGTCACCCTGGCAGGCCTCGCAACGCCCACCCTTGACGTTGAACGAAAAACGCCCGGCCTTGTAGCCACGTGCACGAGCCTCGGGAAGCTGCGAAAACACGTCGCGAATTGCATCGAACACCTTCGTGTAGGTGCCGGGGTTGGAGCGCGGTGTGCGCCCGATCGGGCGCTGGTCGATGGCGATGATCTTGTCGAATGCACCGATGCCGGTGATGCGCTTGTGCTTGCCAACAGGCTCGCTGCTGCCATGCAGCTTGCGCGACAATGCAGGCAACAGGATTCCATTGATCAGCGAGCTCTTGCCGGCACCGCTAACCCCAGTCACGGCAAGGAACACCCCGATGGGGAGCGTGACATCGATCTCCCGAAGGTTGTGTTCGGCTGCACCGCGGATCTCCAGCTGACCCTTCGGCTCACGGCGCACCTTTGGGACCTCGATGGCCCTGCGCCCGGACATGTACTGGCCCGTGATGCTGCGCTTATCCCGAAGAATCTGTCGCGGCGTCCCGCTGAACACGACCTCCCCTCCCAGATGCCCAGCACCGGGCCCGAAGTCCACGACGTGGTCCGCCGCTGCAATCGTCGCCTCATCGTGTTCGACCACCACAACCGAGTTGCCCAGGTCACGGAGATGCTGAAGCGTCTGAATCAGCCGATCGTTGTCCCGTTGGTGCAAGCCAATGCTGGGCTCATCGAGGACATACATGACACCGCTCAGCTCGCTTCCCAGCTGACTGGCCAACCGGATCCGTTGGGCCTCCCCACCACTGAGCGTCGGCCCTGAGCGATCGAGCGTCAAATAGTCGAGACCAACGTTTAGCAAGAACTGCAAACGGCTGTTGATCTCTAGCAGTACGCCCTCGGCAATCCGCTTCCGGTTGCCTCTCAAGCCGAGCCCGCCAAAATGCTCGCACGCGGCGGAGACGGTCATCTCGGTCACATCGTCGATCGTCGCCTTACCCACACGTACGTTCAAGCTCTCGGGCCGTAGCCGCCGTCCCGCACACGCCTCGCACGCGCGCTCACTCAGAAAGCGACTGTAGTGCTCCCGCATGGTCTGCGAGCTGGTCTGGGCAAAGCGCCGCATTAGGCTCGGGATCACGCCTTCGAAACGCATGCCCCAACTGCCGTGGCTGTCGCTGCCTTCCTTGCCCCAGGTCACCCGGATCCGCTTGTCCCCGAGACCGTACAGCACCTGTTGTCGCTTCTTGGCGCTCAGCTTCGAGAACGGAGCGTCCAGGTCGACTTTGCAGGCTTTCGCCATGCCGTCGATGATCCGAAAGGTCCACCCCTCTCCCCGCTCCATCGCGGAGGCCCAGGGTGCGATCGCTCCATCGCGAATCGACAGGCTCTTGTCCGGAATCACCAGTTCCGGATCCACCTCGAGCCTGGTTCCCAGCCCGTTGCACGCCTGACACATCCCAAGGGGACTGTTGAACGAGAAGCTCTGCGGACTCAGCTCGGGGAAGGCATGGCCGCAACAGGCCCGGGCCTCGCTGTAGGTTCGCACGGCAGTCTCACCGATGACCTCAATCTGGACCTCACCTTCACCTTCCCTGAGCGCCAACTCCACGCTCTCCGTGATGCGCTGACGGTCACGCGCGCGCACGACGACCCGATCCACCACCAGCTCGATGCTGTGCTTGAGCTTCTTGCTCAGCTTCGGAGGCTCTTCCAACCTGCACAGGTCTCCATTGACCCGCGCCCGCGCGAAGCCTCGGGCGGCGTATTCAGCAAACAGCTCACGGAACTCGCCCTTGCGATGCTTCACCAGGGGCGCAAGGACCTGCAGCTTCGTCGCCTCGGGAAGCTGCAGTAGGTCCGCGACGATCTCCTGGGGGGACTGGCTGTGAACCTGCTTGCCACACAGATGGCAGTGCTGAATCCCTACTCGCGCATAGAGCACACGCAGATAGTCGTAGATCTCGGTGATCGTACCCACGGTTGAGCGCGGATTGCTGGAGGCGCTCTTCTGTTCGATCGCGATCGTGGGGGACAGCCCACGCAGATGCTCGACCGGCGGTCGGTCCAGCTGCCCCAGGAACTGGCGAGCGTAGGCACTCAGACTCTCGATGTAGCGGCGCTGACCCTCCGCGTAAAGCGTGTCAAAGGCCAAGGAAGACTTCCCCGACCCACTGACGCCCGTAAACACGACCAACTTCCGCTTGGGAATGACCAGCCGATCGATCTTGAGGTTATGCGTACGGGCACCGAGGATTTCTACCTCGTCCAGCTCTTTCGGGCGCCGAACCGCAGAGTTGGGACCGCCGTTGGCTTTCGACGGTGCTCGCTTGGCGGCGCGGGATGAGGAGCTTCTTGGAGATTGGGCCATCGCGCGGCACGTGATAGCACGTCCCAAAGACGCTGAACACCAGTCCAGCAGACCCGATCTGCTAGAGGCGCAACGTCACCCCGAACTCGGGCGTAATATATCGGTCAGTCGCTCCGCCCGCTACCCGGCCGAGCACGGCGCCGCGATCGGCCGGCTGTGGATCGAACGTCATGCCGACCTGGCGGAACGAGGCTCCCCCATACACCTCGAGCAAGGACAGGAGGCGCCAACTGACCCGGAGACCCACGTCGATCCCCATCCCCGATGTGTTTGGAAACCAGGAGTCCGATGCGATCTCTCCGAACCCCAGCGCCAAGAGATAGGCGACCTCTGCGTGCACATAAATCGCGTCCGTGATGCCCACACGCAGCTCCGGCCCCATGCGGAGGAAGCTGTAGGACACTGCCGGCAACCCTGGGTCCGTCCCATCCTGGGCATCGTCGACCCGAAAACTCTGGGCAGCATAGCCCACGGCGAGCGCCAGCTCGTGACGCCCCAGCGGCAGGCGCCCCCGGGCACCAATACGCAAGGCCGACGCGGTGCTCCCGAAGGTCAAGCCGTCGCGCTCGGAGGACGGCGACAGCACGTGTGTGTAGGCCAGATCGAGACCGAGGTGCGCTAGGAAGCCGTCGGTGAAGTGGGCAGCGGGATACCAGCGGAGCTGGCCCTGAGCCGCCGGGTAAGGCGGCAGCCAGTAGTCCGCAAGTTGCAGCACAAAGTCCTGGTACGAAAACGACCGGGACATGAAGCGCATGCCCGCGCTCAGCTCCAGGGCAGGCCACTCAGAAGCTTCGTCGGAGTCCTCATCAGAAGCCTCCTCCTCGTCCTCCTGTTCCTCAGGCAATGCCGCGGGCGGGCTTTCGTCCTGCTCCCATGGCGCCTCCTCGACCGCCTCTTCCGTCGGTTCCTCTTCCACCTGCTGCGGTTCGGGTGCCTGGGCCGAAGTCAAACTGTCGGACAGCTCCCCCCAGAGGCGGCGCTTGATCCGCTGGCCGATCTGGCGCGCGTTTCCACGGAAGTTGGCCCCCCCGACCTCCTCTCCGGAGCTTCCTTCGAACACCAATACGTTCAACTCGATGCGACGCCCCGACTTGCTCGAATAGCCTGACACGAGAGCCGACAGGAGCAGCTCTTCGGCGACCACCGCGCGGCCTTCCGCAGTGGAGATGTCAACGCCCGCTTGGCTCGCCGCGTCGTAGGCATCCGCCTTCGGGACGAACTCCAACGTCTGCTGCGCGGCCAAGGCCTTCACCACCTGACTGCGCATTCGCTTTGCCTTGGGCCCGTCGAAGTCGAGCACGACGACCCGGGGCTGAGCGTGCGCACTGGCCCCGATCGACCCAGTTGCCAGGCACAACAGGCAACCCAAGGCCCACCCGCGTCGCGGCGCCCTCATGGCGCTGCTCCCCGCAGCTCGTCGACGTAACCTGAGATGCAAGCCTGATCGGCCTCGGACAACGGATCGCCAATCAGGGGCATGCGCGTACCACAACTGGGTGACGCTTGGAGCTTGTCCAGGAGGAGAATGGTGCCGTCACCGGAAGGAACGAACGCGTTGCCGGCACATTGCCCGGTCTCAGAAGCCGGTTGGTCGAGTAGACGCTCGGACAAGCCGGGTGAGGTGAGATCAACCAGCATGGCCCCCTGCCCATGGCACGTCGGACCAGCACAATGCATCTCCATCACCTCGGTTACGCAGGTAGGTGGCTCCGGTAGCCCCGGTGCAGGATCGTCGCCATCACCATCCCCGTCGCCATCACCGTCCCCGTC
>JAPPOR010000497.1:0-3941 GCA_028817905.1 Myxococcales bacterium | reverse complement strand
GTCCCCGTCCCCGTCGCCGTCCCCGTCGCCATCACCGTCGCCGTCGCCCGATGGATCGCCGTCGCCGTCGCCATCACCGTCGCCGTCGCCATCACCGTCGCCATCACCAGTCGGACCGGGGCCCGCATCGGATTGGCCAACAAGCAGGTGGTCGAAACGCTCGGGTTCGTCCAGCCCACCGGCGCATCCGGCGCCTATCAAGCCGAGGGCGATCGCCACGCCCCGAAATGCGTCTGCAACCCCGAAGCGCCCCCCGGCGACTTCCGCTTCATGGGCTGCTCGTAGTTTCAGCGCGGTGCGAGCCGCTCGCCGGTGCCGCTCTGGAGGCGAGCCCCTGCGCGGTCCGCTCGCGAGTTGGTGAAGTATCCGGGCTACCCATCGTTTCACGCGCGTTCCTCGTCCCCTTCCGGCCCCGACCTAAAGATACCCGTGCGCCCTCGGTTCGTCCCGCAAACATGCTTGGGATGAAGTGGCGCTACGAGAAAAAGGATAGCGGGCCCGACCATGTGGGAGGCAACTGTACCTTTTCGGGGCGTGGTCTGTTCGTGATGCGAAGTAGGGGATCCTCCCCGTTGCCACGGACCTGGGAATCGTGCCGCACGCGCGTTCAGCTCGGGCGAGTGATGCCGTAGCGCTGCATGCGCTCTCGCAAAGTGCTAGGGGCCATGTCCAAGCGTCTCGCAGCTCCCTTTTTGCCGCCGATCACCCAGTTGCAGGCGGAGAGTGCCTCTAGAATCATGGCCCGCTCCATCTCAGGAAGAGTGGTGGCGGCGACCTGACTTGGCGCTGGTTCCTGCGGTACGGCCAGAGGCTCGTCCAGGGTGGTGGTCACGCCTCGATGCAGGATCACTGCACGCTCGATCACGTTCTCGAGCTCGCGCACATTTCCGGGCCACGGGTACGCTATCAACGAATCCAACATCCGCTGTGAGATCGCCTGCAACCTGCGCCCCATCTTGCCAGCATATTTGTGCACGAAGTGCTGCGCCAACAGCGGCACATCTTCGATCCGCTCACGCAGTGGCGGAAGCTCGATCGGAAAAACGTTCAATCGATAATAAAGATCTGGGCGAAAGCTGCCCTGGTCCACGGCGACTCGCAGATCTTGGTTCGTCGCCGCGATGACGCGCACGTCCGTACTGCGGGTGCGGGCTTCGCCGACGCGCTCATATTCCCCCTCCTGCAGGACCCTGAGCAGTTTCGCCTGCAATTGCAGCGGCAGATCACCGATCTCATCCAGAAACAGCGTGCCCTGGTCCGCCAACTCGAAGCGACCGATGCGACGGGCGAGGGCGCCGGTGAATGCTCCCTTCTCGTGCCCAAACAGCTCACTCTCGATGAGATTCGCGGGCAAGGCCGCGCAGTTCACCTTCACGAGTGGCCGCTCCCTCCGAGGACCTAGATGGTGAATGGCGCGTGCAACCAACTCCTTGCCTGTACCCGACTCGCCAAGAATCAATACCGTCGCGTCACTCTCCGCAACCTGTTCAACGCGCGACAGAGCAGCCCGGAGAGAACTGTGGGTCCCGATGATCTCATCGAAATTGTGCTCGAGTTTGATCTCTCCCTGCAGGTAGACGTTCTCCGCCTCCAGCCGGTTCTTGTAGCGTTCCACCTGCTCGAGGGCCTCGCGCAGCGCACCCTCAGCTCTCTTGCGCTCGGTGATGTCGCGAATGAATGCGCAGTTGTAGGGCGCCGCGTCGAACTCCACATAGGAGACCGCAATATCTACCGGCAGGGTTTCACCGCCCGCCACCCGTAGCTGACACTCCTGGGTTGCCGACACGGAAGTCGCGTCCGGCCTCCACAGACCGGCGAACACGCCCTCACCGTCTCCGTCGATTAGGTCCTGAAGACGACGACCCAGCAAATCATCTCGGGCGAGCCCGGTGGTTCGACATGCAGCCTCGTTCGCCCGGCGTATTCTGCCCTCCGCGTCGAGCCAGAGGACCATGTCTGGAGCCTGCTCGATCGTGAAGTGTGATAGGCGCAGCAGACGCACCGCCGCGGCTGTCAACGCGCCGAGATTCCGCGTGTCGGACCCATCTTCCGGCATCCTCGCGATTTCTACCGCGCCGGCTAGCCGAGGTCACTACTAGGAAGGCGCGTCCCCGGCCGGCTGAGCGCCTGGCTCCGCGACCTGCTCGCGAGCCCTGCGGCGAGCCTCGACCGAGGTTTCGATCAGCCGACGCAACTCCTCATTGCACCAAGGCTTGTCGATTTGGCCCGTCAGCCCCATACCACCAGCCGCCTGGACCCGCTGCTGGTCACAGCAGCCGGTGAGCAGGAGGCGCGGTAGTCGAGGATGGCGCCGGCCGACCTCTTCGAAGAACGCCTCGCCGGTCATCGAGCTCATGACTAGATCGGCGATCACGATGTCGACCTGGTGGTCGTCGAGGTAGTCGAGCGCGGCCTCAGGGTCGTTGAAGGCGACGAGCTCATGGTCGGTCTCCAGCGCAATGAACGCGGAGATGGCCGCCACCACCATCGGCTCATCATCCACGAGCACGATGCGACACTGACCGCAGCTCATCGCGGTGCCTCCCCTCGGGTGAGCCGAGAGTCGCACAGGGCGACCCTGCTCCAACCCGTACAGACTCCCCGACCGTGCCTCATCGCTTAGCACGCCTCCGCAAGCGCGCCCCGCAACCGCTCATACCCACGGTGAGCCCTAACGCGCACGGCCGCCACGCTGGCACCGACGATTTCCGATATCTCATCATAGCTTTTCTCTTCAAACCAACGCAATTCTATCACTTCACGCTGATTGTCCAGAAGTGAACGCATGGCTTTGCGCACGCTATCAGCCTGCTGATAATCTTCCACGGGCGTGGCGGGGTCGATGGCCTGGACGCGCCCCTCGGTAGCCTCCAGTGATCGCTCCTTTCGCCGTCCCAGGCGCCGGTGGTGCTCTCGGACGAGATTCATCGCGATCGTCGTCAGCCACGGACGCAACCGAGCGTCGGTGCGAAAGTCGGCCCGAAAGCGATGCATATTTAGGAACGCTTGCTGTACCACGTCGTGGGCCTCGTCTTCGCTCGCGACCCGACGCCGCACAATGCGAAACAGCAGCGGTGCATAGCGGTCGAAGAGGATGCGGTAGGCGGCCTCATCCCCGGCCACGTACGCGGCCATCAGCGCTTCGTCGCTATCTCGGAGGGATGGGGTTTGAGGGTGTGGCTGGTTGGGAAGAGCAGCCGGCGACAGTGACGCGCGCCGTCGTGGTGGGGTGCCGGTGGAGTTGGGAAAGCTCTGCAGCATCGTGTCCTCGTCGGGCGGGGGATGGACCGCCTACCGCCCGAACCCATGAGCAAACAGCGTGCCAACGCGCCTTGACACCCAAAAAGCCCTTTTCTTTTCACGAACATATACCCGTTTTCAAGACATTCCATCATCTGCGAAGCCACGCCCACCGCCACGGTATCCGTGTTGCGACACGGATACCGTGGCGAGAAGTTTTGAATGAAATCTACTCTCCTGGGCGTAGGTTTAAGGAAGGAGGGCGAGTTCGATGATCCGAAGCCCAGGCTCAATTTGGCTGACATGGCTGTCGCTTACCGCCGTGACCGGATGCGCGGCCAGCCTCCCACCCCCGCAGACGGCCGAAGCCCAACAACAGGAGGCCGAGGAGGTGGCCCGCCAGGAGGCGGAGGCGCAGGCCGCCGCGCGAGCCCATCCGATCGCCGAGCCCGAGCAGCGGCCACGCCTCCCAGAGAGGCGTCCCCCAAGCAACGAAAGGGGACTACCCCAAAAGCGGCCACCGCCCATCGAGCGCGGCTTGCCAGAAAAATCCCCGCCGCCGCTGGACGAAACGGGACGGGCTCCCACCTCGAGCGAGGTCGAGGTCCAGGGGCAAGCGCTCACCGCGGCACCCTCTCCGCCAACCCCACAAACCGCGCCGACGCCCTCCCGCGCACCTGCACCTCCGAGCGCCCCGACAC
>JAPPOR010000984.1 GCA_028817905.1 Myxococcales bacterium | reverse complement strand
CTTGACGCAAACGCCCACAGAACGCCGACTCAAGGTCGTTAGCGGGACAGCAAGAACGACCAGGGGGTGAGCCATCCGAGCGCCCTTCGCCAACTTGGTGCGGCCCGCGACAGCTCCGACCGCGCTGCCCGCTCGAGAAGACGCAGTTCGTTCCTGGCCACAGCCTGGCCCTCGGGACGAAAGGCGGCAGCCACGTGCACCGCCGTCAGCTTCGAAAACCCAGGGAAGCGCCCGGCAACCCGCGCAGCAAACGCCTCGCGCGATTCGCCGTAGCTACGCCGGAGCGACAGCTCGGACAGTCGGTCCAACTGGGCGCGGTAGGCTAGCCGCGGCAGGGCTCGCTCACGACCGAAGCGCGGCGCCAGCCGGCGCCACAGCTTCACGAGATAGAACATCAACAAGACGATGGGGACCCCGTAGACAACCCCGGCCCTCAGCGCCGCGTACAGCTCGCGCGCAACGTGCACGACGGGCTGCAAGACGTTGTCTGCGGTCGCCGGCAACGGCCGCAGACCGCGGGCCATCTCGCCCAGCAGGCGCTGCAAGTCGGGGTCAGGCGGCGGCGGCGGCGGGTCGAGCGCCTGCTCCGGCGAAACGTCTGCAACCACCCAGCCGACGCCGTCGATGTAGATCTCGGGCCAAGCGTGCGCGTTGGCGCCGGTCAGCAGCAGCGCCGAGCCCCCCTGACGCGCGGCCTCCTCTATCACATAGCCGGCGCCAACCCGAGCTGGCACGCCCATGGCGCGCATGAGGTACACAGCGGCGTGCGCAAAATGCACGCAGTACCCGGTCAGGTCACCAAACAAGAAATCCGCAGTGGGATCCTCGGCATCCGCGTGCTTGCTTCGCAGGCTATAGATGCCCTCTTCACTCAAGTAGCGACTCACCGACAACGCCCGCGCCACCGGCATCGACCGCAGACCGGACGGCAGTGTCTCGATAATCTTGTCGGCGAGTTCGCCATACCGCGCATCGTCGGGCAGGCCCAAGTAGTGCTCCGTGAGCGGCGCTTCCCATGTGGGATCACGGGTCGACAACGACAGCAAATCCCGAAAGTCGCTGACCAGGACGGCGGACTCGGTGCGATAGACTCGCCGAAAACGACCCGGATCGTGGTTCGGAGCGGGTTCGAGCGCGACCAGGGATTCGAGCGCAAACGGCCGTGTGTGATCGGCCAGCAGCGCCACGGTCGTCGCGAGCGGCCGACGGTCCACCGAGCGCCCCGCCACCCCATCGACCTCAACGCGATCGCTGACGAAGGTCGGCGCCACATCGCGATCCGCGTCGTCCCGGGTCGCCATCACAAGACGACGCCCGTTGAATTGGCTGAACGCGGTCTGGCGAAAGTAATACATCCCGCTCGGAGGCGAATAGTCATCGTGGAGCAGTACAACCGCGAGCGGCACCTGCTTACCGCTATTGTCGTAGTTGTCGCGGAACTCCAGCTCCTCATCGCGGCGGCGCTCCCCGTCAGACTGGCCCTGACCTCCCTTGCCCTTGCGCTTGCTGCCGTCGTGCTTGCCCTTGCCGGGGGAAAGCAAGCCCGCCGCGCTCGGCTCGGGCATCGGAGCACCCCGGGCGAGTAACGCCAGCAGGCCCGCAACGAGCGCAACCTGCAGCAACGCTCGCAGAGGGCGCCGCTCACCCAGAAGCAAGGTCACGACCAGGGCAGTGGCCGCCGTTCCGATCGCCAGAAACGCCACGGTGGGATCTCCACCAACCGCCAAGATCGCGTCTGCGAGCTCGAACGGACGGTTGATGGCGCCGCCCCGGTGGGCAATGACTGGCTGGGCGCACGCAGCCCCCACCAGTCCGATCTCCAGGACACGCAAGAACGCGTAGCGAGCGGATAGAGCCCGCAGACCAAATCCCACGGACAGCGCCCACAGGACCGCCTGTGCCGCCTGAGAGACCCGTAGCAAGGACAGTGGCCCCAGGGCCGTCGCAACCAATTCACTGCCCGCAAGCAGCGTCCTGAGGCCCGCTCCTGCGAGCAGACCAAGCCCTAGCAAGGATGCCACCGCCCGAGGACGGAGCTGATGGGCGAACCCACTCGAGCCTAGCAAGGCACCGGTGGCGGCGGCGGCAGCCGCTGAGGCGGCTACCATGGGCACCGCCAGCGGGTAGACGCCCACATAGGCCGCGACGGCATAGATGAGTGCCCGCAACAGCCGGATCCACAACTCTGAGCGCGTCACGCCGCCACCCCGCGTGGACTTGCCCCTCCGCGCCCCTCGGCCAGGATCGAGCCCCGCTGCCGATCGAAGACCATTACGTCGCAACCCGCCCGTCGGAGCGTTTCAACCACCGTCGCGAGGTCCTCGCGGGTGGTGTCGCGGACCCGAGGCGGGCGCAGCCAAAAGCGAGCCAGGCGAACGAAACGCCCAGGCGGCGCGGCTTCGGCGAGGGTGTCCACGGCGATCAGCACGCGCAAACGGCGGGCGGCCGCGGCCGCGACTACCTGGGCAAGCCACGGCCCCGCCCGCGGCGGCACGAAGACCAGAAGGGCAGCCGGCCCGCCTCGCTCGACCTCTTTGAAGAATGCTGCAAGGCCCTCGGCGGCGCGCGCGCGCTCCCCCGACGTCCGCAGCAGGCGATCGATCGCTTCCGCGGGATCGCTGGTGCCCTCTGGATGCGCGCTGGTGCCAAAGCGCCACTGTTCTCCTAGCATGCCACGAACGAGCGCCAAGCGGCACAGGGCAGCCGTCGCATCGTCATCCTCGCCCGGCACAAAGAACGCAGCCATGCGGCGCGCGACCGACAACGCGCGCTCTGGACGCCGCACGTTCAGACTGCGTGTACGCGCAAAGATCTTCCAGTGAATGAAGCGCGCTGGATCCCCCGGAACGTAGGGTGAAAGCTCAAGCCGGTCGCCGTCCGCGAGGCCCATGGGGTGCGGCAGCTCGTCACCAGCGGCCAACGATGACAGGCTGGGCAGACGGCTCAGGCCTCCAAGGCGGGGCAACATGTCCACCGGACGCGCCGCGGGACGATCGATATGGATGCGGGCCAAGCCGAACGGGTCCTGCACCGTCAAACGCCGCTCTATGCGCTGATATTTGCCGCGATCGGAGGCGACCGCATGCTCGGAGCGCTGCCCATCCAGCGATTGCAGCGACAGGTCTGCGAGCGGCGGCGACAGCCAACGGGCTTCGACCTGCACGAGCGGAAACAACGACAAGCGAGGAAGGCGATAGCCGGTATCGCGAGGAACGCCAGTCTCGAGGTGCAGGTGTTCGCGGGTCTGCTCGCCATCGTCCCGAAAACGCAGCCACAACGCGACGGGCACAACCCACAGTGCGGCCAGGACACACAGGGCCAAACAGGAGAGTCCCAACACCAGCCAGACGAAGTCCAACTGCCCATAAGCCAACTGGTGAACTGCCAGGCCCGCGGAAAGGGCGGCCGTCCCACCCAGGGGCGTCCACGGGAAGTACCGGGCGACCGCGCCGATGGCGTGCCTCACACGCGGAACGCGCGACAACAGCTGAAAGCGAAAAAGCGGGGCCATGCTAGGTTCTTGAACACCGCCAAACGGCGGTCCTTCTCATTTTGCCACGGGACACCTATGCTGCGAGCGAAAGCGTGAGCCGTCGACCACGGACTGATGTCGCGTTTCGTGGCTTGCGAAAACCTTTGGGCGATGGCGACGCGTAGGCGAAGGTACGCGCCAAGGGAGGGTGGTATGGAAAAATTCATTTGGAGTGTGGCAATCATGGGAACTGTCGCCGCGGGCCTCGGGTGCGGCGGCGGCGAAGCCCGGCCGGCGGCCAGCGCAAGCTCTGGCGGCGAAGTGGCGGCCCCGAAACCCGTCAGCCCGGTCAGCAAGTCGGGCAGCGGCAGTGTCGACGCCCTGATCGGCAGCGCTGGCGGACGCCTGGAACTGACCGAGGGACCACGGGTTGTGATCCCCGCCGGTGCGATCGAGGAGGCTGCGGAGTACGTCCTCAAGACCGCACCCATCACGACCGCCTTTTTCAACGAAGAGAGCGAGCGACCGATCGGACCCACCTTTGTGCTGTCCCCGGCCGTCGTCGCCCCGGACGGGGACTATGTCGAGGTGTCGATGCCGATGGCCTCCTTGCCCGATGGATGGGGTGAGCCCGCCATCGCCTACGAGTACGCGGTGGGCGCGCGCGTAGGAGCCGAAGATAGCGTGCATACTAAGTGGCAATACGAAAACGCGCCGGTATCGAATGGACGGGCAACCGCACGTATGGATGCATTGACCGGCATGCGCCTACAGTTCGTGCTCACGAATCTCGAAGCGCAATAGATATCGTCGCGAGCAGAAAAAAAAGTCCATCGGGGTGATCCCGGCTATCCAAGCCGGTCGCCTCGTGCCACGCTCTCGTGCACCAAACTGGGGCTCTATGGTGCTGACCGGATCACATCCGGCGGTGATGGGACGTGGCTTCGGCCCGACCTGACGGCCAACTTATCTTGAGAAGGGGGGAACATGCCAAACATCGCTGGTAAGGCCTTCGCCATGAACTTGATCACGCCGATCGAGCGCTGGCAGGCGGCGTTCAACAAGATCCAGTTTTGGGCGATCCGGCAACCGATCTTGAGCTTCTCCCTGCGCGGCCTGGTCACGCTGTCGATGATCCACTATGCGCGCTGGGCGATCGTCCAACCCACTGAGTGGCCGAGACTGGACGAGTCGCAGCCAAAGGAGAAGCTGCACTACGCCTATCAGCTCTTCTTCAGCAACTTCAACGGAAGCTGGGCGCAGTATGTCGACTCGTTTTCGGTAGCGATCCCCTCGGGACTCAACCTGCTCTGGTTCCGCAACGTAGGCTGGCCGAAGGCGGTCCCAGAACAGCCCTTCCACCGCTACGTCGAACACAATGAGGTCTGGACCTCTCACTACTACAGCGCCTATCCCATGGCAGCCTCCAACGACGTGAAGTCGGCACAAAGGGTGAAGCAGGCCCTGACCAGCTTCGCCAGCCGGACCAAGGACATGGAGGCCGCCGCCTTTGAGCAAGCGTACAATGAGCTGTTGAACGAACTGCAGGCCGACCTGAGCCAAATGGCGCCCACACCGATCGTCAGCTTGGCCAATGCCGCCGTCGAGGAGCGTATGCGGCAAGATGCCGAGGCCGGTGACGAGCAGGATTCCGGGCGCGCCCCAGCGATGATGGGAGGCAGTCATGCCGAATGAAGCCGGCCGCGCCTATGGGCTGACGGCCCTGTGCCCCATCAAGCACGGTGCGGAAGCCCCACAACCGGGCAAGCCCGCGCGATCGTTCGCCGCCCGGACGCGCGACCTGCTGCAGGACCTGAATGAGGCGGCGGAGAGCCCGATGGCGTGCGTGCCCAACACCTATCTTTGTCGGTTTCTCGTCCTCGACAACGTCGCCTACCAGGGCGATCCGGCCAAGCTCGACCGCCTACGCTCGAGCTACCTGGTGTTCGTCGCAGACCTACACGCAGGAAAGAAGAGCGAAGAGGGGCTCAGGCGCTACCTGGAAGGAATGTGGGAGCATGCCGAACCTACGGTGCGCAGCCTGTGGGAGCACTGTGTGGGCTTCGACACCGTTTCTTCATCGGATGCGTTTGTCAGGTATGTGAAGCGGTGCCAGGTGGAGAACACCCTCTACTTCAACGGCTCCACCGACGAGCCGCTCGCGGAACAACTCAAGAACCTCTATCTGAAGCAGGAGTTCTCACGCTTTGCGTTCGAGCATCAGGGCAAGAAGGGCGCCGAACTGCAAGCCGCCTTCGGGCAGTTTCTCACGCGAACGCGACCCCACGATCTGTCGGGCCCAACCTGGAAGCCGGGAGCCCGCACCCTAGACGACGCCGTAATCGACCCGAACCCGCCACCCCAATACCTGCGCAGCGTACCAACCGGAGCAAGCCGATGAGCACACCCGGAAGCCCTGTGACGCTCGACCTTCACGATATTCAAGGCAATATCGTCAAGGCCTACAGTCGATACGACTACTCGCACGCGCGCTACGTGCTGTTCGAGATTACGGATGGCCAGGCAGGAAGAGGGTTCATCGCCACGCTTGCCGAGCGTGTCACCACCTCAGCGCCGTGGGGTCGCGGGAGCACCGAAGAGCGTCCGGAGTCCACGTTGAACGTCGCCCTGACCTTCGCGGGTCTGCGCATGCTCGGGCTGCCTCAAGCATCTCTGCTCACGTTCTCGCCAGAGTTCGCCACGGGCATGCGAGGGCGCGGCGCAATCCTCGGCGATGATGGCCCAAGCGGTCCCGAGCGTTGGGACCCGGTATGGCGGAAGCCGCACCGCATCCACGTACTGATCACGATAAATGGGGTTTCCCGGGACGCGATCGAGACAGCCTACGCTTTCGTTACGGATATCACCGGGCGCTACCGAGCAGGCGTTCGCTGCCTCACGGGACATCGCGATCCGGAAGGGCGAAACGACATGCCCTACCAGGCAGCTTCGGCGATCGAGATCGATGGCAAGCCGACCCCCAAGGAGCACTTTGGGTACACCGACGGGATCGGCAATCCATACTTCAAGGGCACCGGGGAACACCCCGAAAACGTCCTTGGGGGGGGCAAGGTCACGCGCCGAGACGCCACCACGCGGGCGGGCTGGGAGCCCCTGGAAACCGGCGAGTTCCTGCTCGGCTACAAGGACGAGGCGCAGGAATTCCCCGAAGCGCCCATGCCGCCTCTGCTGGGCCGCAACGGCACCTACATGGTGTATCGAAAGCTCCATCAGAATGTCGGCTCCTTCAACCGGTACCTCGACGCGGTCGGCACGGAGTACCCAGGTGGCAAGGAAGCGCTGGCGGCAAAATTCGCGGGTCGATGGCGCAACGGTGCTCCGGTAACGACGTTCCCAACGGAAGCCGAAGCCGAAGCGTTCGCGCAGCAATGGATGGCTGCCAAGCTGAAGATCCAACAGACTCCCAAGGGCCCGGCCCGCGAAGAGGCGAAGGCTGCGTTCGCCCAACTGAACGCCAAGTTCGTCGCGTTCGACTACTCCAAGGACCTGCCAGGCGCGGGTTGCCCGGTGGGCGCTCATATTCGGCGCACCAACCCACGCGGGTCGCTCGAGTTCGGCGAGGCGTTCGCCTTCGATACCCGTGGGGCGCTGACCAATCGACGCCGGATCTTGCGCAGGGGGCTACCATACGGCTCGGTCGTAGACCCCCAAGACGATACCGGCGAGCACGGGATCGTCTTCATGGCGTTGGGGGCCAACATTCGTCGTCAGTTCGAGTTCGTGCAGCAGCAATGGGTGAACTACGGGAACGACTTCCGGCTCGGAAATGACAGGGACCCGATCATCGGAAACCATGGGACTACCCCAGAAGGCAAGGGCGATGGTCGCATGACGATTGAGGCCGAACCCGGCGGCGGTAGGCCCCCGTTCCTGTGTGGAGGCATGCCACGCTTCGTCGAGACCCGCGGCGGAGAGTATTTCTTTGTGCCGAGCATCACGGCGCTGCGCTTGATCGGCGAGGGGATGGTCGATCCAACATAGCCAACGGGGCTTCGCCCAGCACCATTTTGGCGCGCCTGCCTAACGAGGCGTGCGACCTAGCGACCTTGTCCCGACGCATCCCATTCGAGGCAACGCGATCAAACTTGACGCAAGCGCCCACGAAACACTGCCTCAAGGTCGCCAACGGGGCTCCACTTATTTGACGAAGCCAACGGCTGTGGGCATGTGGTCCAGATGGTGCGTTTGTCCCGACTTGCCAGCGTTGCGGCGCTGCTGACCGCGTGCGCTACTGCGAACGCAGAGCCGTCGGCGCGACGATCTGCCCACGGGCACGGGCGCGCCGCCCTGCCTGCTCCACACGTCGCACCGAACCCGGCAGCCGAGGGGCTGGACCTGCCCCCCGAGGCGCGCGCCTGCTACGACCGGTTGTGGCGCGGCGGCGTCACGTTCGAGCTGGTCGACCGGCGCCGGGCCGCGGGCGTGAAGATGCCGATCCGGCTAGCCAGCGCCATCGGCGGAGTCTGGGTAGCGCCCCGAAACAGAAGCCGGGTGCATTCGATTCTAGATTGCCGGCTGGCGCTGCGCATTCTCCACTGGTCGGGCACCTTGCGCCGCGCAGGTGTGGCCGGCATGGAGCACTATTCGGTGTATCGGCCGGGAGCGCGCATCCGGGGTAGCGGGAAGGTGAGTGGGCATGCCCACGCGCTCGCTATCGACCTGGCCCGCCTGCACATGCGCAACGGCGCCATCCTGGACGTTCTGACCGACTGGGAGGAGCGTCAGCGCGGCGGCGAGCCCTGCCCCATGCGCCACGACGAAGCCTGGGCGGGTCGCGTGCTGCGAGGGGTCGTCTGCGAAGCCGTGACGGCCGGGCTCTTCCAGGTAGTGCTCACGCCACATCACGATGCCGCCCACCAGAACCACGTTCATCTCGAATTTCGCCCGTCGAAAGACTGGACGTACATTCAGTAACAGGAATCCTAGACGGTTGAGCAGTTTTAAATGTGTGTAAGTTCGATGGCTTATCGCGATGTGCGTCGCTACCTCGCGGCCACTCACCATTCGTGTGGCCTGGCTCGATGCAGGGCCGAAGAAGGCGTGGAATATCGCGGGCGTCCGAACCTGTTCGGCGCCCTAGCCGATTTCAGGGAATAACTCGGGCGATCGGGAGTTAAGCGGGGCGGTCGATGCGCTTGACTGGTTCATGGCGGCGACTACCATCGCCGGCCGCTGTCTGGCACCGGCGGAGGGACGCACCCCCAAGCGCGCGGGTGCTCAACGGGAGAGTTTGGACATGAGTGAGGTGATGATTGAGGCTCTGGACCTCAGCAAGCGGTACGACGATTCCCTAGCGCTGGACAAGGTCAGCATGGAGGTTCGCCGCGGTGAGGTGCTCGGCTTCCTGGGGCCTAACGGTGCAGGCAAGTCCACGACGATGAAGATCCTGACCTGCTTCACCGCCCCGACCGAGGGCACCGCCAAGGTCAACGGCTGCGACATCTTCGACGACTCGCTGGGAGTGCGGAAGTCTATCGGCTACCTCCCTGAAAGCACTGCCCTGTACCACGATATGCTGGTGCTCGAGTACCTGCAGTTTGTGGCCGAGATGCGCGGCCTCAACGGAGCTGAACAGCGCAAGCAGGTCAAGAAGGTCGTCGAAGAGACCGGCCTCGAAGGCGTGTTCGCGAAGGGTATCCAGACCCTCTCAAAGGGCTACAAGCAGCGAGTCGGCCTCGCGCAAGCCCTGCTGCACGAGCCTCCGATCTTGATCCTGGACGAGCCGATGAGTGGACTCGATCCCAACCAGGCGGTTGAGATCCGCGACCTGATCAAGGAAATCGGCCGCGAACGCACGGTCATTCTATCGACTCACAACTTGGCGGAGGTCCAGGTCGCCTGCGATCGGGTATTGATCATCTCCAAAGGACGGATCGTCGCTGATGACACCCCCGCCGGCCTATCCGAGCGCGCGGGCAAACGCCGCTATCTCGTGACGGTCCAGAAGAGCAACGGGCTGAGCGAGACCAGCGGATGCGCAGCGTTGGAAAAGATCTCGGGTGTCCAGCGGGTGCGGTCGCTGGCAGCGGAGGCCGAGGACGAGCTCTCTTTCGAACTCCTGCCCACCACCGACGAAGACCTGCGCGCGCCCGTGTTCAAGGCAGCTGTAGACAATGGATACACGCTGCTCGACCTGCACCGCGAAGGCCAGAACCTCGAGCAGGTCTTCCGCGATCTCACGACTACGGAATCCCCTGACCCCGAAGCCCACGACGCCGCCGCGGAATAGGCACTCGCCTGCCGGCCGCTATCGGTCGGTTCGATCTCCGGCTAGGACCCGCACAAGGAAGTCATCATGGACCGCACCCTCACCATCGCAAAACGCGAATTCAGGGGCTATTTCAACAGCCCCGCTGCATACATTGTCGTTTGCCTGTTCCTCCTGCTGCTCGGGTTCTTCTTCTGGAGCCCGTTCTTCCTGGCAAACCGCGCCAGTGTGCGCGGCATGTTCGACCTCATGAGCGTCCTGTTGCTGCCGACAGCGCCAGCCATGACGATGGGGCTGCTCTCTGAAGAGAAGCGTACCGGAACCATCGAGGTGCTGCTCACAATGCCCGTACGCGATTCCGAGGTGATCCTCGGAAAGTTCTTGGGCGCCCTGAGCTTGCTGTCGGTGCTGCTGCTTCTGACGGTCGCCTATCCGTTGAGCGTGAGCACCTTGGGCACAATCGACTGGGGCCCAATCCTGACCGGCTACCTGGCCCTGCTGCTGCAGGGGTCGGCCATGTTGGCCATCGGAGTACTGGCGTCGAGCTGGACGGACAACCAACTGATCGCGTTCTTCGTGGCAGGCATGATGTGCTTCGCGCTGTGGATCGTCTCGCGCTTCCTGCCGTTCATTCCCCAGCAAGCTGCGGGCATCATCGAGTGGATCTCATTCGACTACCACTTCCGCAACCTTGTGCGCGGGGTTATCGATACCCGCAACGTCTTCTATTTCCTCTCGGTGATCGGACTCGCCCTGGCGATGGCCTTCCGATCGCTCGAGAGCCGCCGGTGGAGCTGAACGATGGCTATCCAGAAGAGGCAGGCCAAAGCGGCAAACGAATCGTTGTTCTTCCTGCTCGTGCTGGCAGGCATTGTAGTAGCGCTGAACGGCCTGGGGGTATTTGTAAACGGCCGCTTGGACGCTACGGAGAACGAGCTCTTTTCCCTATCGACAGGTTCGCGGCGACTGGCTGCCAGCCTGGGCGACCAAATGGAGATCCGCGCGTACTTCAGCAAGGAGGTGCCGCCGCAGTACGCATCGACCGAGCGCTATGTGCGCGACCTGTTGGCCGAATATCGCGACGCGTCCGGCGGTAAGGTCAGCGTTCGCTTCATTCACCCCGAAGAGGACGAAGACAAGCAGGCAGCCGAGCGCGACGGGGTCCAGCGCGTCCAAGACCAGGTGCTCAAGGCAGACAGCTTCAGCGTGCAGGAGAGCTACCGTGGCGTGTCGTTCCACTACCTGGGCGAGACCAAGGCAATTCCGCGCATCGACGGAACCGCTGGACTCGAGTACGAGATCACCCAGACGATCAAGGAGTTGACTGGGGAGAAGGTCAAGATCGGCATCCTCAAAGGCCACGAGGGCCCAACCTTGACGGAGGGGCTCACCACCTTGAAGACGATCCTGCGTACCTACGAGATCGTAGAGGTCGCCGCCGACAAGGAGATCGACAAGGAACTCAAAGCGCTCCTGATCATGCACCCGGAATCGGCTCTCAGCGAAACGGAGCTACGCTATATCGACCAATACGTCATGCGTGGCGGTTCGCTCGGCGTGTTCGGCGGTACCCTGAAGGTCGACGTCTCGACCGGAGCACCCACGGCCACGCCACAGGATTCGGGTATCAATACGCTGCTTGAAAAATGGGGCATAGCGATCGACGACACGATCGTGGCAGACGCACAGTGCGGTCGGGCCCGCTTGCCCACCCAGTTTGGGATAGCGATCCCCGTGCCCTACCCGCCAGTGCCCATCGCGCTACTCAGCGAGCAGCAGGCCGAGCATCCCGCCATGTTCCGCCTCAACCAGGTGGGCATGCCCTATCCGGCGCCCCTGACCTTCAACGACAGCCTGAAAGACGATGCGCAGGTGAAGCGGACCACGCTGGCGAACTCCAGTAAGAACAGCTGGCTCATGCGCGGAGAGACGATCGACCTGAAGTCACGCGAGCGCTGGCAGGTACCCGGGTACGAAGGCCCCTTTCCCATTGCGGCCGCCCTGGAGGGCAAGCTGCCAAGTGCCTTTGCCGTGGCGAGCTCTAGCTCGGAGGACGAGGCCAACCAGATCGAAGCGCCCGCACGCGCCGAAAAGCCCGTACATGTGATCGTCATGGGCTCCGGGTTTTTCATGCGCGACGAGTTCCTTCCACAACCCGGGGAGGGGAGACGCCTGATCGGCGGAGGCCCCGCATTTTCGCACAACGTGATCGACTGGCTGGCAAACGACAACGACCTGATCGCGATCCGCGCCAAGACGATCGAGGAGCCCGCGCTTGCCGTGCCGCTGACCGTCAAGGAGGCCGAAGCCACCGCGCGCCAAGCATACGAAGAGCAGGACGAGGAAAAGTTCGAGGCCGCGCTCGAGAAGCGCAAAGCCGCGGTGGAAGCGTGGGATGCGAAGCGGGACGCCTATAAGTGGGGCAATACCTTGGCACTGCCAGGTGTGTTTGCTCTGTTCGGCGTCGCCCGTTGGCGCATGCGCAAAGCCAAAAAGGCCAACTTGAAGCTCTGAGAGGGAGACGACGCTATGTCGAAGAAACTGATGATCGCGCTGGGAGTGTTGGTCGTTCTCGCAGGAATGACCCTCGTTCAGCTCAATGCGCGGGAGGCTGAAGACAGCCGCGGAGCCGATATCAGTGTCGAGCTGCCGAAGATGGAAAAGGACTCCATCGACCGACTGGAAGTGAAGCCGCCGGAGAAGGAGGCTGTAACCCTCGTCAAGGATCCGAGTTCGGAAGAGGGTAAGGGCTGGAAAGTCTCCGCGCCAGTAGAGGCAAAAGCCGCGACGACCGCCCTAGAGACCGCCCTCGGCAAGCTCGCGGGTCTCGAGGTCACCGCGGTCGCGGCCACCCGCAAGGAAAACCACGAGTTGCTGGAAGTCACCCAGGACAAGGGTATCCACGTCGTTGCCAAGCAGGGCGACAAGGTGCTGGCGGACTTGTGGATCGGAGCGTACCGCTCGGGCAACACGATGGTCCGGATGGAGGGCAACGACAAGGTCGCAGCCGTCAAGGGCTCCATCCGCTTTGCTTTCGACAAAGCAGTGAAGGAGTGGCGTGACCGAACGATCACCGACCTGGAGCAGGACGACGTGGTCGCCGTGACAGTGGAGAACGAAAAGGGCACCCTTCGTTTCGAAAAGGACGGCGATGCATTCAAGCAAGCCGAGGGAGAAAAGGCGATCCCCGAGTTTGACCCCGGAAAGGTCAAGTCGATGGTCGGTACTGCGGTGCACCTGCGTGCCGTGGACTTCGCCAAGCCGGACGTCACGTTGGCGAGCGCTGGCGTCGACGATGCTGGCAAGTCCAAGGTCCTGTTGGAGTTGAGCAATGACGCCGGACCCAGCCAGGTGCTGCTGCGTGTCGGCGCGAAAGTCGGCTCCAACTACTATCTGCGAAAGGAAGGCGACGAGGTTCTATACCAGATCTCGAGCTTCATGGGCGACAGGCTGTCCCAGGGTCCGGACGACTTCAAGAAGGATCCGCCGCCCAAGGAGGGCGCCTCGGCCTCGGCCAAACCTCCGGTCAATGTCGTGCATCCGAAGCAGGTCATCCCTGGGCACCCCTAGCGACCTTGAGTCAGCGTTTCGCGAGCGTTTGCGTCAAGTTTGATCGCGTTGCCTTGATTCGATGCGCTTGGACAAGGTCGCTAGGTCGCTAGGTCGCGCTGGCGCGCTCCGGGGGTCCCATGCCTCGTTGGCCTCGGACGGAGCCCCGCTACCTACAGCTTCCATGCGGCGAGCGCGAGCGCACCCCAGCCAGCCAACAGACATAGGCCGCCCAGGGGGGTCACCGCCCCAAGGACCCGTATGTTTGTGAGAGTCATCACGTACAGACTGCCGCTGAAAAGCAGCGTACCTGCCAAGAACCCGTAGCCGGCTACGGAAACCAACGTCGGTGCGGCCGGCGAAAGACGGGTGGCAAGCGCCCCGACGAGGCCAAGTGAAAGCGCGTGTACCAGGTGGTAGTGCGCGGCCGTCTCCCACCAGCCGAGCCGCTGGACCGCTTCAGGAAGCCCCGCCAGCTTCGACTTGAGCCCGTGGGCACCAAAGGCTCCCAGTGCTACCGCCAGAAAGCCCGAGATCCCCGAAAGCAGTAAGAACATGCGCTCCATGTGGGGGTGATAGATCCGCGGGCGCGAAAAGGAAACCGTTGCTCGAGGCCTGAGCGCCCCGGTATCTATGGACGCATGCATCCTCTCCACGCGCTACTCGCCGGACTGCTCTTGCTTTCCTGCCGGACGGGCCGGCCGGAGCCTCAGGCCACCATGCCCCGGCAAGACTCCAGAGCGGCACAGCCCAGCCCAGAAGACAAGGTAGGTGCCGAGCTTGCCCAGCTCAACGCCCAGGCCAAACTGGGTTCTGTCACCGAGAGCGTGGGCGGGCTCCAGATCGTCGATCCCTTTCGGGCGCTCGAAACAGAATCACCCCTGACGTCCGAATGGATCGACGCCCAAACCGACGTGACCGCCCGAGCCCTGGCTCCGCATCGGGAACCCAAGTCGGAGGCCAGGCTGCGGGAACTCCTGGCGATCGGGATGATCGGCGAAGTCCGGCGCGGCGGACAGCGGGTCTTCTTCACCATGCGCGAAGGCGCGCGCGAGCAGGCCGCCCTGTACATGCTGGGCCAGAACGGCCCGAGCATGCTGGTGGACCCGCTGTCGACCGGCCCGAGAGCCGCCCTCGACTACATCGTCCCGTCACCCGGCGGGCGCTACGTTGCGCTCGGCATCTCCAAGAACGGCGACGAGCGCGCGCAGCTGTCCGTGATCGACGCAGACACTGGCGAGCCGCTGCCGGATGTGATCGACCACGCGAAGTGGACATCGCTCAGCTGGCTCCACGATGAAAGTGGTTTCTACTATACCCGCTATCCGAAACCCGGCGAGCCGCACTACGACGCCAACCACGAAGATAGCTACTTCCCGGGCGTGTTCTTTCACCGTCTCGGAACGGACCCGGGCGCAGACCCAATGGTGTTTCAGAGCGACACAGGCACGGACTTTCCCACACCCGAGGTGGGCGACGCAGACCGCTACCTGCTACTGACGAACTTCCGAGGTTGGACCGCCTCGGACCTGTGGCTGCTGGATCGGGGTGAGGCACCCGCACAGCGCGTAGACGCGCCGGATTCGTCGCACCCACTACAGGCGCTCACGAAAGGTCGCGACAAACTAACAAGTGGCGTGGTGCACGATGGCCAGCTCTACTTGCTCACCAACGAAGGCGCGCCACGCAACCGCATCGTGCGGGTCGCTCCCGACGCCGCCGCCGACCGCAACAACTGGCGCGATCTGGTGCCCCAGTCTGACGCAACTATCGACTCGTGGACGATCCTGAAAGGTCACCTGGCGGTTCACATGATCCGCAATGTCCGGTCGGAGCTGAAGCTCTTCAGCATCGATGGTCGGCACGTCGGCGATATCGCCCTACCGAGCGACGGGTCGGTGGAAAGCCTGTCGTCCACCCATGACAGCGACCGGCTGCACTTCGCATTTAGCTCGTTCTTCATCCCACCTACTATCTATCAGTTCCAACTGGGCGCCGAGCAGCCGACGCGTGTCCACCAGGTGGCGCACAATCTCGACACCGCCAACCTGACGCTTCGGAGAGGCCAGGCCAAATCGCAGGATGGCACGCCGATCAACGTCTTCTACGTACACAGGCGGGATCTCAAACCCAACGGAACAGCCCCGGTCCTGCTGCGCGGCTACGGTGGCTTCGACGTCTCACTGCTACCCTCCTTTACTCGCACCGCCCTGCACTGGATCGAGCAAGGGGGGGTCTTCGCGGTTGCAAACCTACGTGGCGGCGGCGAGTTCGGGGAAACCTGGCACCGGGCCGGCATGCTCAAGAACAAGCACCACGTGTTTGAGGACTTCGAGGCCGCGATCGCATTCTTCTCGGACAGTGGCCTGAGCCGTCCTGACCGAATCGCGATCGCTGGCGGTTCGAATGGCGGGCTCTTGATGGGCGCGATGATCACCCGCTCGCCGAAGCGATTCGCGGCAGCGATCGCCAGCGTGGGGCTGTATGACATGGTCCGATACGTGAACTTTCCACCGGCGGAGCTCTGGGTTAGCGAGTACGGCGACCCCACCGATCCGGACATGGTGAATTACCTGCAGAGCTACTCGCCGTACCATCAAGTCAAGGACGGCACCCGCTATCCCGCAGTGTTGATCGAAACCGCCGACCACGACACGCGCGTCCACTGGGCGCACTCGACCAAGTTCGCGGCGCGGCTACAGCAGGCAACCTCCTCCGGGCGACCGATCTACTTCCACATGGAACGCAAAATGGGGCACGGCAGGGGCACACGCTTGACCGACTTGGTCGAAAAGGTGGCCCGCCAGCACGCCTTTCTCCGCGCCGCACTCGGCTCGCCGCCCGCGCCTGCCGGGCAGTGATGGACGCAGGCTAGCCCTGGGCTAGCCCCCTACACCGAAGACAGCAGCTTGCTCAGCATCGGGCTGGGGACGACAAAGCGGAACGCAAGCTCCATCCCCCTGCGGGTTTTGGCGTCCACAACGCGAACGAGTTCCGCAGTGACCGCCACGTATTCCCGCGTTCCCGGCACCTTGATCTCCATGATCGTGCCGGTGACAGCGGCATCGAGCGAGCAACCGCGGTCCACCCAGACGCGCACCCCGCTTTCGGAGATGTCTCGAACAATGGCCACGTCCGGAATCTCGTCCTGGTGCAGATACACTCGCGCCATCAGATTGCGCTTGATGCGCGGTGCACGCTTCCAGCGCGCCGCCATCGCGAATTCAAGCAATTCGCTTCGCATGCGCCGCCCACCCTTGGCGATGGCCTCGGTCAAGAGCGGAAACGCTTCCAGACTCAACTCAAGCTCCTGAAACATGTCGGGGGCATCGTTGGCTTCGGGGCTTTCCTTGACCGCAGCGTGGTGTCCCATGTGGCAGTAAAACGGCGCCCTGTCCCGATTTTGCAACCATGTGGCGACGTGATCAGGGTGCACGGATTCCGGAATGGGCAAACGACGTCACGGCGCCTCGCTTGGGTTCGGACTTCACAGGGCTTTCGGCCCGCTCCCCGATCGCAACCAGCGCCGGACCCCCCCCCGCCAGCGCCGAAAAGCCGGACTGCGCCGCTGTCGGCCCCGGAGTCGGTCCAGGCTACATCCGATCAGGTAGGCATCGACCCTTCAGGGTTTCGGCTTCACAGGGCTTTCGACGCCCGGCAGGAATACTCCCCGTACTTTCTAGGGCGACGGAGGCGCCGTGGACTCGAAGGGCAAGCGAGGCGTCGAAGTCAGGAACGACCCCGGCCTAGCCACTTCCGAAACCTATCGGAAAAGGAGCGCACGTTGGGTTTCCGATCCGGATTGCCGATAGCGGTCGGCTGAGCTATGCCCCTATCGCATGGACCACGCGCGGCGCGCCATCGCCCGGATCCGGAACGCAAGGGCGCGGAAAGACCCACCTGCGCCCCTTGTGACCGACATGCGCGGCGGCGTTTCATGGTCTTCCGGGAAAAACGATGAGCCAGCGTCTGGAAGCTGAGCTCGATGGCCGGCTTTCGACGCGCGGCGGCGCCGGCGAGAGAAGGACAAGATGGACTTCGGCATAAACCAGGGCTTGGTCGAGGAGCAGTACCTTCGCTACCGAGAGAATCCACGGGCGGTTGACGCGAGCTGGCAGCGGTACTTCGAAAGCATGACCGTCGCAGACAAGGCGAAGTTGCTACGCTCAGCAACCCTTCCACCACCTCCAGCATGCTCGCCGGGCGCTGAGCTATTGGCGGGGCCGAAGCGGCCCGGTCGCACGGGCGCCAACGACAACGCTTCGGCCCTCCCCGCAGAACCGCACCCTCCCCAGAACGGAGCGCAAGACGCGACCAATGGCAATGGGTTCGGCGGAGGCGGCGCGTTGGACGACTACGCACCCACGACCAGCGTCGGCCGGTGGGTCATGCCGGACGAGAGTGGACTGAACCAAGAATACCAGGAGCACATGACCGCCCTGGTCAATGGCTACCGCATGCGTGGTCACCGTTTTGCCAACGTGGATCCACTGGACCTCGAGCCGCCCGATATGAGCGAGCTGTCCCTGGAACGCTTTCGCCTGGCAGATGTAGATCCGGACACGATGTTCGCAACCGGCAACTTCGCCGGGCCTTCAAAGCTCCCTCTGCGAGAGTTCGTTCGCCGCCTCAAAGAGACGTACTGCCGGACGATCGGTGCCGAGTACCGGAACATCGAGGAGCCCGAGATCCGCGGCTGGCTCCAAGAGCGCATGGAGTCGACTTGCAACCGGATAGATCTCGCACACGACCAGCAGGTGCGCATTCTGTCAAAGCTCATCGACGCGGAGATCTTCGAGCAGTTCCTCCACACCAAGTACGTGGGCGTGAAACGGTTCTCCCTTGAGGGCGCCGAGAGCATCATCCCATTGCTCGAGCTCGTGATCGACGAGGCGGCCAAGCACCGTATCGAAGAGGTCGTCATCGGAATGGCCCACCGCGGCCGCCTCAATGTCCTGGCCAACGTCATGGAGAAGAGCCTCAAAGAGATCTTCGCCGGTTTCGAGGACGAAAACCCGGAACTGGTCATGGGCGGCGGGGATGTGAAGTACCACATGGGCTACTCATCGGACCGGGTACTGGCCAACGGGCACAAGATCCACCTTACCCTCGCGTTCAATCCCAGCCACCTGGAGTTCGTCAACCCGGTGGTCACGGGGCGCGTGCGAGCCAAGCAGGACAGGCGGGGCGACCTGGAGCGCAAGAAGGTCGTGCCGCTCCTGATTCATGGCGATGCAGCCTTCATCGGTCAAGGCATCGTGGCCGAAACCCTCAACCTCGGCGAGCTGCGCGGCTACACAACCGGCGGCACCGTGCACGTCGTTATCAACAACCAGATCGGCTTCACGACCAACTGGCACGATTCACGCTCGACGCGCTACTGCACGGATATAGCCCGCATGCTGCGTTGCCCGGTGTTCCACGTCAACGGCGAGGACCCGGAAGCGGTTGCCCAGGTGGTCCAGCTCTCCATGGAGTTCCGCCAGCGCTACGGCCGAGACGTCGTCATCGACATGTACTGCTACCGGCGCTATGGGCACAATGAGGCGGACGAGCCGCGCTTCACCCAACCGATCATGTACTCGGCCGTCGACGCCAAGCCATCCGTACGCGAAGTCTATGTCAGGCGCCTCGTCGAACTGGGCAGCGTAACAGAAGACAAGGCCAAGGACATCGAGAAGGCCCGTCGAGCGGTGCTCGAAGAGGCGCTTGCAGCTACGCGCGAACAGGGGTTCGTCCCTCCAGCCTACTCGATGCAGGGTCTGTGGGCTGGATACAGGGGCGGAAAGGACCCGGAATGCGAAGAGGTGGAAACGGCCGTTCCGATGGATCGGTTGCGCGATCTGCTTGTACGGGTCACGGATGTCCCGGGCGACTTCAACGTCCACCCGAAACTCAAGCGCCTGATGCAACAGCGACGCGACCAAGGCACAGGCAAACGCGGCCTAGACTGGGGCACAGCCGAGACGCTCGCCTATGCCTCGCTGGTCACGGAAGGGACCCCCGTCCGACTCAGCGGCCAGGACGCTCGACGGGGGACATTCAGCCACCGGCACGCGGTGCTGCACGACAACCTGACCGGACGTCTGTACACGCCGCTGGCGTTTCTCTCGCATGATCAGGGCCGCTTCGAGGTTTGGGACAGCCCACTCTCCGAAGCCGGAGTTCTTGGCTTCGAATACGGCTTTAGCCTGGACACCCCGGATGGCCTCACCATTTGGGAGGCGCAGTTCGGCGACTTCTGCAACGGCGCGCAGGTTCTGATCGATCAGTTCCTGTCATCAAGCGAAGACAAGTGGTATCGGCTGAGCGGCCTGGTGTGCCTGTTGCCCCACGGCTTTGAGGGTCAGGGGCCCGAGCACTCGAGCGCTCGCCTAGAACGTTGGCTAACCCTGTGCGCCGAAGACAACATGCAGGTGTGCAACCTGACGACGCCGGGGCAGTTCTTCCACGCGTTGCGTAGGCAGGTGCTGCGGCCCTTCCGCAAGCCGCTGATCGTCATGTCCCCAAAGAGCCTACTGCGCGCCCCGGCCGCCTCGAGCAAGATGGAGGACCTCGCAGAAGGACGGTTCCAGCGCATCATTCCCGACCAGGGAGACACCGATCCGAAGAGCGTGACGCGCGTGTTGATGTGCTCGGGCAAGATCTACTATGAGCTGGCCGCGGAGCGGGCATCACGCGGAGCTGACCACGTGGCCATCATCCGGATCGAGCAATTGTACCCGCTCAACCCGGACCACGTTCGAGAAGTCCTGCAGCCGTACGAGGGGACCAAAGACCTCATTTGGGTCCAGGAAGAACCATGGAATATGGGGGCCTGGTACATGATGCGCGCCCGGCTGCCAGAAATGGTGGGGGAGCGCTTCACCCTACGCTGCGTGTCGCGACCTGAAAGCGCCAGCCCAGCGACGGGAAGCCTGGCAGCGCACAAGCTCGAACAGGCCAAGTTGATCGCCGAAGCGTTTGATTTGAAAGGCTAAAGTGGGGTCCGCGAGGATCCCTGGTGGGGCGCCATGACAGTGGCGACCAGGCCCCGACATGTAGTAGAGTCCGCGGGTTGGGCGGCGATCCTGAGGCATCGGCAAAGGCGTCGGCCACCCCTGTGGAACAGGGCCAAGAAAGAAGAAACTGATCCCGCGACCGTGCTCGGACGGCACCCCGCTTGTCGCTCGGATGGAGAAAGGCCACTACAGGAAGATGGACAAAGCAGTACAGACGGTTGAAACCGTCGCGATTCGGTTCGCCGGCGATTCCGGCGATGGCATGCAGCTCACCGGCACCCAGTTCAGCGACACGACCGCCCTTGCTGGCAACGACCTTGCCACTTTTCCGGACTTCCCCGCGGAGATCCGGGCCCCGGCGGGGAGCTTGGCGGGGGTCTCTGGATTCCAGATCAATTTCTCCAGCGTCGCAGTCCACACGCCGGGGGACCAGCCGGACGTACTCGTGGCGATGAACCCTGCCGCGCTACGCGTCAACCTGCCGGACCTGCGACATGGCGGTATTCTGATCGCCAACTCCGAGCAATTCACAAAAAAGAACCTCAAACGGGCGGGCTACGAAGCCAACCCGCTCGAGGACGGCACGCTCAAGAACTATCGGGTGTTCTCGGCCGACATCACGGGCATGACCCTCAAGTCGATCGAGGAGCTGCGCCTGAATACGCGAGCGGCGGTGCGGTGCAAGAACTTCTTCGCATTGGGGCTCGTGTACTGGCTCTACAACCGCGACATGGCCCACACCGAAGGCTGGATCAACAACAAGTTCAAGGAGCCGCTGCTGGCGCAAGCCAATTTGCGTGCCTTGCGGGCTGGCTACAATTTCGGCGAGACGACCGAGATGTTCGAACAGCACTACGAGGTGCAGCGCGCCCAAATCGAGCCGGGAGTCTATCGCAGCATTACCGGCAACGAGGCGCTTGGCCTGGGCTTCCTGGCCGCCGCTGAACTCAGTGGGCTTGGGCTGTTCCTCGGCTCCTACCCGATTACGCCTGCCTCTGACATTCTGCATTTTCTTGCGCGACACAAGGGCCTGGGCGTCAGAACGTTCCAGGCGGAAGACGAGATCGCCGCGGCCTGCGCCGCCATCGGCGCCGCTTACGCCGGCGGCCTCGCCCTGACCACCACCAGCGGTCCGGGACTTGCCCTCAAAGCCGAGGCGATCGGCCTTGCCCATATCCTGGAGGTTCCGCTCGTCATCGTCGACGTCCAGCGCGGAGGACCGAGCACGGGCTTGCCGACGAAGACCGAGCAAGCCGACTTGATGCAGGCCCTGTTCGGCCGCAACGGCGAAGCGCCCGTGCCCGTCGTGGCGCCCCAGAGTGCCGGCGATTGCTTCTACACGGCGATCGAAGCGTGTCGGATCGCGATCCGCTACATGACCCCGGTGCTACTGCTTAGCGATGGCTACATCGCGAACAGCTCCGAACCGTGGCCCATCCCCGACATGTCCAAAATCCCGCCGATCGACGTCCAGTTTAGGACCGACCCCGAGGGATACATGCCCTACCAGCGCGACAAGCGAGGTGCGCGCCCCTGGGCCATCCCCGGGGTGCCCGGCCTAGAGCACCGGATCGGAGGACTCGAGAAGGAGGACCTCACCGGCGACATCAGCTACGATCCGCAAAACCACGAACGGATGGTCAAGCTGCGCAGCGAAAAGGTCATGAACGTAGCGGCAGACCTACCCCCAACCGAGGTCTTTGGGGACGAAAGCGGCACCCTTGTCGTCGGCTGGGGAAGCACGTTTGGGGCGATTCGCGCTGGCGTGCAACAAATGCGGGCGCGAGGCCACAAAATCGCGCATGTTCACTTGCGGCACCTTCATCCGTTCAAGCGTGATCTCAGCGATGTCATTGGGCGCTACGAGCGGGTGCTCGTGCCTGAACTCAACAACGGCCAGCTCGTGAAGCTGCTGCGATCCGCTTTCCTGGTTGATGCGGTCAGCCTGCCGAAGATCGAGGGGCAACCGTACAAGGAACGAGAGATCGTCGAAGCGCTCGCGACCCACCTGGAGGCAAACTGATGGCCCATTCTGTGTACCCCGCGGTCACCCACACCGACCCAAGTGGACAGACGAAAAAGGATTTCGCCTCCGACGTCGATCCGCGTTGGTGCCCGGGCTGTGGTGACTACTCCATCCTGGCACAAGTGCAGAAGGTCCTGCCGGGCCTGGGCATTCCCAAGGAGAACTACGTGTTCGTCAGCGGTATCGGCTGCTCCAGTCGGTTCCCCTACTACATGGATACCTACGGGATACACAGTATTCATGGCCGCGGTCCGGCCTTCGCCACAGGCATCAAGAGTCAGCGACCCGACCTGTCGGTGTGGCTCATCACTGGCGACGGCGATGGGCTGTCCATCGGCGGCAACCACTTCATCCACTTGATGCGGCGAAACGTAGACGTCAACGTTCTGCTCTTCAACAACCGGATCTACGGACTCACGAAGGGACAGTACAGCCCCACGTCCCAGCTCGGCACCAAGGCCAAGTCGACACCGATGGGCTCCATCGACTACCCGCTCGACCCGATCCACGTGGCCCTGGGTGCCGGCGCCACGTTCGTCGCACGCACACTGGACACCCATTTGAAGCACCTGCCGGAGATCCTCAAGCGTGGTGCCGAACACAAGGGAACGTCCTTCATCGAAATCTACCAAAACTGCCCGATCTTCAACGACGGGGAGTTCGTGCAGCTCACCGACAAGACGCGCCGTGAAGACACCACGCTAGAACTCGAGCATGGCAAGCCCATGCGATTCGGCAAGCAAAGGGAGAAGGGAATCGTGCTTGACGGATCTCTGAACCCTCAGGTCGTAGACGTCGCGGAGGTTGGCGAGGATCGACTGATGGTGTTCGACGAGACAAACGAGATGTGCTCTCTCGTGGTTAGCCGCCTGACGGGCCCTGACGTGCCGACTCCCATCGGTGTCATGCGCGCGGTAGAGCGCCCTACCTACGAACACTTGCTGAACGAGCAGCTCACGACTGCCGGACACGCCGCAGGCAAGGGCGTGCAGGATCTTCTCAACCAGGGGAAATGGGTTGTGACATGATCGCCCGGCGACCCAGGTGGCGGTCGGACGAGTCGGGCGCCCACCACGGGCGGGCGCCGGCCCGAGGGTCGCACCCGCGTCGCGGCGCACCTGGGGGTTTTCGACTTCGCGGTCGCTCCGCCTGGCTCGCAAACGCAGCAAGCACGGGACCGTTGGCCAAGGGTCCGGAGCCAACTCGGCGGCACGCTGGCATTCGGGCCATCTTGCTGGTCCCTATCTTGGCAGCGTTAGGCGGCTGCATCGTTGTGGAGGACGACGAGCCAACGCGGCTCACGGTCGTGTTGTTCTGGGAGGACGGCGCCGACGAGCTCCTACCCGAGACCCAAACCTGTATGACCGCAGGTGTAAGCTGGTTTGCCTGGGGTCTGTCCCGGGTGAACCGCGACGGGAAGGGCAAAGTCTTCGACGACAGCGACGGTCACAAGCCGTGTCTCAACTACATCGAATTCGGCGAAGTCCCGGCCGGCGAATACCGCCTGGAAATTAGCGGTGGCCGCAACCCGCACAATGGGGACGGCGACAACGATGACGAGCTCGAGTGGATGGCCAACTGCGACGACCTCTTCGTCGATCGCTTCAGCGAGGAGTATCCCTGCGAGGTCTTCCTGTCCGAGGGAACCTTCCGGCCACCACCCAGCCGGGACCGGGAATCCGATCGGAGTCCGGACAGGCGACGCCGCATGGACGCCGGAACCGATGGTGGACTCGATGGTGGACTCGATGGTGGAGAGGAGTAGCGCGTCGTGCAGGGCCAGCTGAGACTACCCCGCCTGACCGGCTTTGTTCGCAAGCTCATCATCACGCTCTTCGCCGCCTACGTGATCGAACTGATCCTACGTTTGCAGGGCGTCGACCTTGCCCCGTGGCTCGCACTGCAACCGGGTGGCCCGGGCGTCTGGCAGGTAGCCACCTACGTGATCGTCCAAGGTCACTCGCCACCCCTCTGGTTCCTATTCGGTTTGTTGATCCTGTGGTGGGTTGTCTCGCCCTTCGAAGTCGGCTTCGGAGCAAGACGAACCGCCCAACTGTGCGGCGTGTGCACGCTTGGCGCCGGAGCCGTCGCCTACCTCGCTGGCTTCGTGATCCAGCCGCTGCCAGCGTATGCCGGGTCGGGCTCACTCTGGCTGGGGGCGATCATGGCGACAACCTATCTGCGACGGGACCAGGAACTGTCACTATTCGGTGCATTCAGCCTGACAGGCCGTCAACTCATGTTCGGGCTGATCGCCCTTGTCGTCCTGAACTTCCTGTTCGACCGGAACTTGACGCATTTCCTAGCCGACGCGGGCGCGATGGCGGCCGGAGTTGGCTTCATCCGTTGGCTGCGGCGGCCCCGAAGCCCGGCACGCACGCCCAAACGCCCTCGTTCGAAGGATCGGGGCCTGCGTGTCATCAAAGGCGGCATGTCCGAGGACGATGAGCCCCCAACGTGGCTGAACTAACCCGGATAGCTCACCGACGTCGCGACTCCTCGCTTGGTCTTCGACTCCACAGCGCTTTGTCCTCGCTCGCGATTACAACGAGTATTCAGTCGTTCGCCGAAGTCCCTGTAAAGCCGAACCCCTGCCCGCTCCGCTCGCGAGTTGGCAGGATATCTGGGCCAAGGCCGAACTCACGGTTCCGCGCGAGCGGGCTTCAGTTCCGGTGGACCCTAGCTGCGGTTGTGCTGGCGACCGCAGGCTGCGACTGCAACGAGGGACCAGCAGTACCCTTCAAGCACCCAGACGCCCTCCAGAAAGAGAACACATCGAGCGAACAAGGCGAGCGGCCGCCGGAGGGCAGTGGCGACGCCGGGCTCAGGCGGGGGCAGCGCTTCGTCGACGCACCCAGCCGGGTGGAGCTGGCAGCAGGTACCCTGGAAAAGAAGGGCGGGCACATTCACGCCACCTTGTCCACCGGTCCTGACGAGCTCGACATTCTGGCCTTAGTCAGCGACCGCTCAGGCCGCCTCGCGGTGGAACGCACGGTCCGAACCAGTCGCCCCGGCCTGCTGCCACTGACGCCGATTCTGGAGCTGGTGGCGGCAGCGCGCCAGTGCACAGTCGTCTCAGGCGGGCTCGACACGCTTTCCACGGCTCATTTGCACGCGACCGTCACGCTGAGCTGCCCGCGGAAGCTGGATACCGCCAGTCATGGCGAACCGACCGGCGGCGCCCAGCACCTTGTCCGGAGTCATTGGCTCTTGACCGCGGAAAAGTCCCCTAGGCAGCTGGAGCACATCGAGCTTCACGCCCCACCAGGGCAGGATGCACCGGCACTGGCTTTGCGATTCGAGGGCAAACTGATCGACGGGGATGACCATCCCGACATCGAAGCGATGCTCCAGCTCAATGGGACAGGAGACGCAGCAGATGCTTCCCCCGAGAATCAGTTGGTCTCGCGAATCCCGCTCCAATGGCTGAGTCGCCCCTCTGGCCTGGCGGTGCAAGTCGGTGAGCCAGAGCGTACCCTCGTACAACTGGCGGACGAGGCGGCGACAACCAAGGCGCCGGAAGCAGGCAGGAAAGCTACCGCGTTGCTTGCCCTTCACAAGCGACTGTGCCGCAGCGCTGGCACCAGCGAAATCGCACTCTCCGGACAGATGGGACTGCCGTGCCCCCCCTCCCAGGCAGTAGCCCGCGCCCACAGCATACTGGTTGCGACGGCCATCGCCCGGGAGCGCATCCTGGATGCCCTAGAACATCGGCAGGCCCTCGAGGACCCACGTTTGCGACCCACGCCGGCGGACCGCAAACGTGCCGAGGAGGCGATCGCCGCCGCCCCAACATCCGTGGCGTTTCAGTTCAGCAAGGGTCCGACGCTCTCACCAGCACGAACCACACCGGTGCATCGCCCACGTGTGGCGTTTCTCGACGATGGCCGTCTGCTTCTGCGCGGCACCCCAAATCAAATCTACATCTTGAGCACCAAAGAGGTGGCGCCAGCAGGAATCCGGTCCAGCCTGGCGATGACCGACCCGAAGGGGCGCCTGGCCGTGGCAGAGGTCTTTCGTAGCTGCCAGGGCTACCGCGCGCGCATCGTTAGGGCCACTCAGATCATCAACGGCATCGTGGCGGGACCGGACGTGGCCAGGCCGCTGATCATGCCTGCGCAAGTGCCGAGCGGATATCCGTGCGACAAACTTCCTTCGCATGTGCGGCAGCAGTCAGGCGGGTTTGTTGTACTGGACTACAGCGACTCCGGACTGCTGCTTGGGCGCGGTGCCGAACTCCTGACCTTGCCGCTCGATTCCTCGGGCGAAAGCACAAGCGACGCCGCTCAACCCCTGACAGGCGGCAGGCCCATCCCCCGTAGCAAGGAACCGATCGCCATCACCACGAAGGGAAGCTATGCACTGCCGACGCCCGCAGGCATCGCGATCATTCGCAACGGACGGGTTGAACTGGTCCGCCCTCCGGATGCCCAAGGGGAGGTCGCAGACGTGGCACTATCGCCGTCGGGCACACGCCTGGCTCTTACGAGGGGTCGGCAAGTCTGGATCGGGACCCACACAGGAGGCACGCCCGCCGCTACCTCGCCATCGGAAGATCGTCCTACGACCCCGCCCCGCGCGCTACCACGCCCTCCAAGTCGCGAATAGGGCAACAAAGCACACCCCCTCGACGGTTACGATGGCGATATCCCTCGCGCACGCGTGGCCTCGGCTATACTCAAGGCAGCCCGATGAATCCCGAGCAGGCTGAAGAGCTGCGGAAACGGGTCATGGCGACGCTGGCGCGTTTCAAGTCCCGCGCCATGCATGTCGGTGAGTTGCGTTCCCGCCTTGGAATGGACCGAGAAGAGCACGCAGTGTTGTTCCAGCTTCTGGAGTCCATGGCGGAGCAGGGCGTACTGGCCCAGCTTCCGGGGGGTCGCTTTCGTGTCCGGAAAACCGGGGCCCCACGCGCCGGACAGGGCGCCGCCCCGACTTCCCCAACGCGCAAGCGCGGCGAGCGTCGCACCCGTCATGGCGGACAGACCCGAACGGGCGTGCTCGTAATCAACGCCCGGGGCTTCGGCTTTGTCTCGACGATCGAACCCGGACCGGACGTATTCGTGCCAGCAACCGCGCTTGCGACCGCCATGCATGGCGACCGGGTCCTAGTCAAGGTACGGACGGGGCCCAAGGGTCTGGATGGGCAGGTCCAGAAGGTGGTCAAGCGGGGTACCGAATACGTCGGAGGCCAACTCCACATCACGGGTTCGGGAGCATTCATCGAAGCAGACGACGAGCGCATACACTATCCGGTCCACGTAAGCGGAAAACTACCGCCTGGTGCCAAGACCGGTCAGGGCGTCATCGCAAGGATCGTGCACTACCCGGAGCACATCAACGACCTGATCGAAGCTGAGCTCGTCGAGCTGTTCGAAGCCCGCGAGTTCGTCGCCTTCGAAACACGACGTATCCTTCTGCGAGAAGGCGCCCTCGAAGAGTTCTCGGATGGTGCTCTCAAAGAAGCCCAGGCTCTGCCCACCGCGGTACCCGCCCGAGACAAGCACGGACGGGTAGACCTGAGGCAGCTCGACCTGGTCACGATCGATCCGGAGGACGCGAAGGACCACGACGATGCTGTGTGGGCGCAAGCGCTCCCAGCCGGAGGCTATCGCGTGATCGTTGCGATCGCAGACGTCTCACACTACGTCAAGGCCGGAAGTGCTCTCGACGCCGAAGCCCTCGCGAGAGGCTGCACGATTTATCTGCCCTCACGCGCGATCCCCATGCTGCCCGAGGAGATCTCTTCGAACCTGGCTTCGCTGGTCCCGAACCGAGACCGGCTGGCGCTCGCCGTTGACGTCACCCTCGGGCCGCAGGGCGCAATCCGAGACGTGAAACTACTGGAAGCGGTGGTGCGCTCCCGCGCCCGCTTGACCTACGCCGGCGTGGCCCGCGCCCTGGAGCTCACCGACCAGGGACCGAAGCAGGCCGGTGCATCATCCCGCCTTTCGCTCCTGCAGACCTTGATGAACGTGGCCAAAGTCCTGCATACGAGGCGGCGAAAGCGCGGCTCGCTCGAGTTCGACCTGCCGGAGGCGAGGGTACGGCTGGAAGACGAGACAGGGCGCCCTTTGGACGTCTTTCGGTCCCGCCAGGACGCCGGGATTCGCCAAGCCTACGGCATGATCGAAGAGCTTGCGCTGCTTGCCAACGAGGTCGTCGCAACCGAGATGACCCGGCGCAAGCTACCGACGATCTATCGCGTGCACGCGCCTCCCGACCCGGATCGGCTCGAGACATTCTCCCAGCTCGCAACCTCTTTGGGCTTTGAGCTCGACGCCGAAGATGCCCAGCAGCCCAACAAGTTGTCCCGCTTTTTGGCCAAGGTCGCGAAGAGCCCCCACGCAGGTACCCTGAACTACCTACTGCTGCGCGCGATGCAGCAAGCCGTCTACGATACCCATAACCAGGGCCACTTCGGTCTGGCTGCGAAGAACTACCTGCACTTCACGTCGCCGATCCGACGCTACCCCGACCTGGCCGTCCACCGTATTGTCCGCAGACTCGCGCGTCACGAGCGGATCGACACCGAAGGCCTAGCCGAGCGCCTCGCTGAACAGGCTCAGACCAGCAGCCAGCTAGAGCGCCGGGCCATGTCCATCGAGCGCGAGATCGTCGACCTCTACCGCGCCATGCTGATGCAGGATCGCGTTGGCGAAGAGTTTCCCGCTACCGTCAGCGGAATCGCCGAGCACGGCGTCTATGCTTCCATCGATGCGCCATTCGTCGACGTGCTCTGCCGTCTGGCATCACTGCCCCCCGACCGGTGGGAGATGGACGCGTTCGGGATCCGATTGTCCGGGCTCAACACGGGCCGCCGCTTTGCGCTCGGCGACCGAATTCGTGTTCGCATCGAAGAAGTATCCCTGGCCCAGCGCCGCATCGCAGCCGTACCCGTCCTTGCCGGAACCGCCGAATCACGCGAATCCGGGCCCCTGCCCGCACGGGCGTCGCCGCCCCAAGAGAGCAAGCGGGTTCGCCGGGCACGAAGCCGTAAGTACGCGAAGCAACATGACCGGGACCGAGCTCGCAAGAGCAAGGAACGCAAGCGAAGGCAGAAGCGAGGTCTCGCGCGCTAGGCGCACGTCGGATGTGATCAAGTCGTGCTAATCCCGGCCGGGACAGGGCACGCGCCCTTTCTCCCGTCGCGGCGAAGGCGCCCTTTGGCTGGCACACCCAGGCTGTCTCTACGCGGAGAAGTCACACAACTGCGCGACTCCTCAGAGCTTTCGCGACCGCCGGGAATGGGCTCGACGTGCTGAACTCAAGCGTCGGGCTCCGACTTGACAGGTTCGCACGCGGTGGCATTGTTTCAAGATGCGCGTGGGCGTGAAGCTACTGGTGCTTCTGAGCGTGCTCTGCATGGCCGCGGCCGGTTCGCCGTGGGAAGTACGCAAACGGGCAGGTCTTTCACGAAACGATATCGCGGCGGCCCGAGTAGACATCGCCGACTGGCCAGCCGAACCGGAGTCACCCGGGGTGGTCTACCCCAAGCGCTTCGCCAGGGCATTGCTCGAGCTGTGCGAAAAGCTACCTGAGAGGCTTGGACAGCAATACGCACGTTGGACTCTTGTTGCCGCAAGGGAGTTTGACGTCGACCCGTTCCTCATCGGCGCCATGATCCACCGCCAGAGCCGCTGCTTGAACGGAGTCGAGCGCTTCGGCGGCGTGGGGCTGACCCAACTTGTTCCGGACCTGTACGCGAAGGACTTCAAGGGGCAGGCGTATCTCTATCGAACTCTGCAGGACGGCCGCCTGTCGCAGAAGGTGCTCCCGTTCCCGCGGTTTCGCTTCACGCGCGCCAACATCAAGGGTGCCGAGTCTCACCTCTACCTGACAGCCGGGCTGCTGCGCGCCTGGCGCGACCAGGCCAAGGCGGTTCACGCCTTCGTGCCCCAGGAAGCCCATCGACACCATGTCTCGCACTGGGTTTGGGGTGACCAGGTCGAAAGCGCACGTCAGGAGGATCGCATCCTCGGCGACCGCCGACGCCTGCTCGAATACTACGGCTCGCACGTGGGCCCGGGACCCATTTACGGCTTCGGGCTCGGGCTGGCGCTACACTCGCCTCTAGACGGTGCACCGCGCGTGATCAGCAGTGGGCTGGGCAGCGAACGCGAAGGGGGAGAACGCACCCACAAGGGCATCGACATCGAGTCCGACATGGGCGAACCCGTCCGGTCAGTTTCGAAAGGACGCGTGGTGTTCTCTGGCGTCGACCTCCCCGGTCATCAGAACAACCTGATCCTTCCCACCGGGGATACAAACACCTACCCACGGGATGCGATGGGGAGCGGAGGGCGATACGTGTGCATCGCCCACGGCGGCATGAAGGACACTGGTCTGCGGACATGCTACATGCACCTCGATCGGGTCTTCGTGAAGCAGGGCGAAACGGTCGCCGGCGGCCACCTGATCGGCACAGTGGGCCGCTCGGGCATCAAGCAGTCCGCACCCCATCTACACCTGGAATTTCGCACGAGAACCGAAGTGCTTGACCCGTTACTGCATCTGAAGGGCCTTGTGATTGGCCAGCCGACCATGCGGGAGGACGGCAAAGTCGTCCCGCACTTCAAGCCGATCGACCACTAGCTAGCTCTCTTCGCTGGCGGCTGCAACGACGGAACCGGCCGGCGCGGCCGGAGCGATCCCTTCATCGAGGCTGTCTTCAACGAGTACGTCTAGCGTGTCGTAGGCCCCGAGCCCCGTACCTGCCGGGATTAGGCGACCCATGATGACGTTTTCCTTCAGACCCCGGAGATGGTCGACACGACCACTGATCGACGCTTCCGTCAGAACCTTGGTGGTCTCCTGGAATGAGGAGGCACTGATGAAGGAGTCGCCAGACAGCGAGGCCTTCGTGATCCCCAAGAGCAAGGGTTCAGCCACCGCCGGCGCACCGCCCCGTGCGATGACGCGCTCATTCTCGCGCTCGAACGTTCGCTTGTCGACGTGTTCGTCCACGAGAAAGCTCGTGTCGCCCACGTCCTTGACGCGTACGCGCCGCAGCATACAGCGAACGATCGTCTCGATATGCTTGTCGTTGATGGTCACGCCCTGCAAGCGATAGACCTGCTGAATCTCGTTCACCAGCCATGCCGCAAGGGTCTTTTCACCCTTCACATGCAGGATGTCATGGGGGTTGTTCGGACCATCCATGAGCGGCTCACCCGCCTGGACAAAGTCACCCTCCTTGACCGTCAGGTGCCGACCCTTGGCGAACAAGTGCTCCTTGGGCTCTCCCACCTCAGGGGTCAGAATCAGCTTTCGCTTCCCCTTGGTGTCCTTGCCGAAACTGACCACCCCGTCGATGTCGGCGACGATCGCGTGGTCCTTCGGCTTGCGCGCCTCAAATAGCTCGGCGACACGCGGCAGACCACCGGTGATGTCCTTGGTCTTCGTTGTCTCGCGCGGGATCTTGGCGATTACCTCGCCTGCTTCAACCCGTTGACCCTCAGTCGGAATGATGTTCGCACTGACCGGCAGGAAGTAACGCGCCGGCGAGCCTTCCCGAGTGATCGTTTCACCCGTATCAGGATCCTTGATCGAGACACGCGGCCGTGCAGCCGGGTCGCGCGATTCAGTCACCACGCGACGTGATAGTCCGGTCACTTCGTCGAGCTTCTCCTCCATGGTAACGCCCTCGACAACGTCCCCGTACTTGACGATACCCTCGACCTCGGTCAGGAGCGGAATCGCATAGGGGTCCCACTCGCTGAGCACGGCCCCCTTCCGGATCTCCTCCCCTTCCTTGACCTTCACAATCGCACCGTACGTCAAATGGTAGCGCTCGCGCTCGCGACCTGAATGGTCGACGATCTTGATGACGGCGTGGCGGTTCATCACGACCACCTCGCCATTGCTACGGGTCACGAGATTGGCGTTCTCGAATGCGACCTGCCCCTCAGACCTCGACTCCAGGTTGGATTGCTCGATCTGTCCACGGGCAGCCGCACCACCGATGTGGAACGTCCGCATCGTGAGCTGAGTGCCGGGTTCCCCGATGGACTGCGCCGCTATGACACCAGCAGCTTCGCCGATGTTCACGGTGTAGCCGCGCGCCAAATCACGCCCGTAGCACTGCACGCAGATCCCGCGCTGGGCCTGACAGGTCAACACGGAACGGATGATGACGCGCTCGATGCCTGCCTCATCGACCTTGGACGTGGAGTCCTCGTCGATCTCTCCGTTGGCCGGCACCAACACCTCGTTGGTCACGGGGTCGACAATGTCCTCGAGGGCCACACGGCCGAGGATGCGTTCACCCAACGTCTGGACGATCTCACCACCTTCCTCGAGCGGGCTCACCCAGACGCCATCAAGCGTCTCACAGTCATACTCCGTCACCACGGCGTCCTGCGCCACGTCGACAAGACGACGCGTCAGGTACCCCGAGTTGGCGGTCTTGAGGGCCGTATCGGCCAAGCCCTTGCGAGCGCCGTGCGTGGAGATGAAGTATTGAAGAACCGTCAGCCCCTCACGGAAGTTGGCCGTAATGGGCTGTTCGATAATCTCGCCAGATGGTTTCGCCATCAATCCACGCATGCCCGCCAGCTGACGGATCTGCTGGTTGGAGCCACGCGCGCCGGAATCCGCCATCATGAAGATGGAGTTGAACGATGGCGTCTCGACTTCCGCCCCGGACTCTGGATCCTTCACGGTCTCTCGTCCGATGCCGTCTAGCAGATCCGCAGCTACGCGGTCCGCTGCATCGGCCCAAATGTCGACCACCTTGTTGTAGCGCTCACCGTCCGTAATGAGCCCCTCTTGATACTGCTCGACGACCGTCTCCACATCCGCCTGCGACTGGGCAAGAATTTCTTTCTTGCTCTCCGGGATGACCATGTCGTCCATACAGATCGAAATGCCGGCGCGCGCCGATTGTTCGAACCCCATTGTCCGCAGATGGTCGGCTAGCAGCACGGTATTCTTGTTGCGGCTCGTGCGATAGCAGGCGTCGATCATCGAGCTCAGCGCCTTCTTGTCCAGAACCTTGTTGACCAAGCTGAACGGCATCTCGTCCGGCAAGATCTCGCCCACCAGAACGCGACCTACCGTGGTGTCGACCAGTTCGCCCTTCACGCGGCAACGGATCGATGCGTGCAGGTCAATCTCGCCAGCATCGTAGGCCATGCGCACTTCCTCGGGCCCCGAGAAAATGCCACGGAACACGCCCTGCTGCTCGCTACCGGGCTTGTACGCACCGCGCGAGAAGGGCTTCTCCCGAGTCATGTAGTACAAGCCCAGAACGATATCCTGGGTTGGATTGATGATCGGCTTACCGCTTGCCGGAGACAAGATGTTGTTCGTACTCATCATGAGCACGCGCGCTTCCATCTGTGCCTCAATCGATAGCGGCACGTGAACGGCCATCTGGTCGCCATCGAAATCGGCGTTGAAAGCCGCGCAAACAAGCGGGTGCAGCTGAATGGCCTTGCCTTCGATCAGGACCGGTTCGAACGCCTGGATGCCCAGTCGATGCAAGGTAGGCGCTCGGTTCAATAGCACGGGATGCTCGGAAATGACCTCCTCCAAGATATCCCATACTTCGGCCTTGCCCTTCTCCACCATCTTCTTGGCGCTCTTGATCGTGGTGACGTGGCCACGCTCCTCGAGCTTGTTGTAGATAAACGGCTTGAACAGCTCGAGCGCCATCTTCTTGGGCAGCCCGCACTGATGCAACTTGAGCGCGGGCCCGACGACGATAACGGAACGGCCCGAGTAGTCGACGCGCTTGCCCAGTAGGTTTTGTCGGAACCGACCCTGCTTGCCCTTGAGCATGTCCGAGAGCGACTTCAGAGGCCGCTTGTTGGGCCCGGTGATCGTCTTGCCTCGGCGACCATTGTCGAACAGTGCATCGACCGCTTCCTGCAGCATTCGCCGTTCGTTGCGAATGATAATCTCGGGGGCGTTCAACTCGACCAACCGCTTGAGACGATTGTTGCGGTTGATGACACGGCGATAGAGGTCGTTCAGATCGCTCGTCGCAAACCGACCTCCATCGAGCGGAACGAGCGGACGCAGGTCCGGCGGCAACACCGGAATGATCGAAAGCATCATCCACTCTGGGCGGTTGCCGGATTCGCGGAAGGACTCGACCACCTTGAGGCGCTTGGCCATCTTCTTGCGCTTGGCCTCTGAGGTTGTCTCGCGCATCTCCTTGCGCAACTCCTCAGCCAAAGCGTGCACGTCGACGTCTTTCAGCATCTCGAGGACAGCTTCACCGCCCATGCCTGCGATGAAGGCATCGTAACCGAACTCATCGATCAGCTGTTGATAGCGATCCTCGGTCAAGATTTCGCCCTTGACGAGGGTGGTCTCCATCGGGTCGAGCACGATGTAGCTCTCGCAGTACAGGACCCGCTCTAGTTCCTTGAGCGTGATATCGAGAATCGCCCCGATACGTGATGGAAGGCTCTTCAAGAACCAGATGTGAGCGACCGGGGTCGCCAGAGAGATATGGCCCAACCGTTCTCGGCGGACCTTGCTCTGAATCACCTCGACGCCGCACTTTTCACAGACGACGCCGCGGTGCTTCATGCGCTTGTACTTGCCGCAGTTGCACTCATAGTCCTTCACTGGCCCGAAAATCTTTGCGCAAAAGAGCCCATCGCGCTCGGGCTTGAAGGTTCGATAGTTGATGGTTTCCGGCTTCTTGACCTCGCCGTGGGACCACTGTCGAATCTTCTCTGGCGAGGCCAGCGAGATACGAATGGCGGAAAACGAGAGCGGGTCTTTGGGCTTCTCAAAGAAGCTAAAAATGTCTTTCATGGCTCACTCCTCCTCCGCCGCAAGGACGTCATCGCCCTTCCTGGTGCTGCCAGTTGAATCGATGAGCTCGACATTCAGGCACAGGGCCTGAAGTTCCTTCATCAACACGTTAAAGCTCTCGGGCAAGCCAGAATCGAGGCTCTGGTCACCCTTCACAATGGCTTCGTACATCCGGGTACGGCCCTGCACGTCGTCCGACTTGACGGTCAAGAACTCCTGCAAGGCGTAGGCAGCGCCATAGGCCTCCATCGCCCAGACCTCCATCTCACCAAGGCGCTGACCCCCAAACTGCGCCTTGCCGCCCAGCGGTTGCTGAGTAACCAACGAGTAGGGCCCAATGCTCCGTGCGTGGATCTTGTCATCCACAAGGTGGTGCAGTTTGAGCATGTACATGATGCCGACCGTGACCTCCTGGTCGAAGGCATCGCCCGTGCGTCCGTCGAACAGCACGGTCTGGCCACTCGTATTGGCATCTACCAGCGTCAGTTGCTCGCGAATCTCGTTCTCGTTGGCGCCATCGAACACCGGGGTCGCGAGCTTCACCCCGCCCGTAAAGGCCCGGGCAAAGTTGACCAACTGATCGTCTGGTAGGTCCTCCAGAATCTTGCGGGTATGCGGCTTGGTGAAGATCCGCAATAGCCGTTCCCGCAGGGAGCCCGGTGAGAGCCCCCGATCGTCGGCCATCTCCTGGATCTGACGACCAAGGAGATAGCCGGCCCAGCCAAAGTGAACCTCAAGCACCTGACCGACGTTCATGCGGCTCGGGACGCCGAGTGGGTTCAGGACCACGTCGACCGGGGTACCATCCGGCAGATACGGCATGTCCTCATAGGGCAAAATCCGGCTCACAACGCCCTTATTTCCGTGCCGGCCCGCCATTTTGTCGCCGATTTGCAGCTTGCGCTTAATCGCGACGTAGACCTTGACCATCTTGATGACGCCCGGCGGCAGCTCGTCACCCTTGGTCAGCTTGCCGATCTTCTCTTGATACAGTTCCTCGATCGCGCTGACCTGCCGGTTCATCTCGTCGATGACGGCTCGGGCAGCTTCCGTCTCCTTGCCCGCTTCGATGTCCGCCCAGTATTTGCGCGGAATCGGGGCCAGCGCCTGTTCGTCGATCGCTACACCTTTGGCGAGCAGCTCGACGCCTGCATCGTCGACGAGCTTGGCGGTTGTCTTGCTGCCGTCCAGCAGCTTGGCGATCCGCATGTACGCCGTCTCTTTGACGATCTTGATCTCGTCGGCCATGTCCTTCTCGAACTTGGCCTGCTCGTAGCTCTCGATCTCACGCGCGCGGTCGTCCTTGTCCGTGCCCTTGCGTGCGAATACGCGGGCGGCGATCACGATGCCCGTTTGGCCAGGTGGCACGCGCAGGGAACTGTCGCGTACATCCCCAGCCTTCTCGCCGAAGATCGCCCGCAGCAACTTCTCTTCCGGCGTGAGCTGCGTTTCCCCCTTAGGCGTGATCTTGCCGACGAGAACGTCGCCAGGTCCGACCTCGGCACCGATTCGCACAATCCCAGAATCGTCGATGTCCTTGAGGGACTCCTCGCCGACGTTCGGGATGTCGCGCGTGATCTCTTCCTTGCCTAGCTTGGTATCCCGCGCCACGCATTCGAACTCTTCGATGTGCACCGAGGTGTAGACGTCCTCCTTGACCACACGCTCGGAGATCAGGATGGAGTCCTCAAAGTTGTAGCCACCCCAAGGCATGAATGCGACCACAACGTTCTGACCAAGCGCCAGCTCCCCACGGTCGATGGAAGGCCCATCCGCGAGAACGTCACCCTTCTTGACCTTGTCCCCCGGCCGCACGATCGGCTTCTGGTTGTAGCACGTGCCCTGGTTGCTCCGCATAAACTTGTTCAGGCGGTAGATGTCGGGCAACGGGTTGTTCGCGTCCTCGCTGCGAACAACGATACGCGTGGCTTCGACGTCCTCCACGATGCCGTCGTTCTTGGCGACAATGCATACACCCGAATCGCGCGCGACGCGCGGTTCGAGGCCGGTCCCAACGATGGGCGCGTCGGGCTTCAACAGTGGAACTGCCTGGCGTTGCATGTTCGAACCCATAAGCGCGCGGTTCGCGTCGTCGTGCTCCAGGAATGGAACGAGCGACGCGGCTACAGAAACCAGCTGATTGGGCGAGACGTCCATCAGCGTGAGGGTCTTGGGGGACACCTGCACGAACTCGCCGTTGAAACGTGCACTCACCAGATTGTCGGTGAACGCTCCGGCCTCATCCATCGCGGCGTTTGCCTGTGCGATGTAGTGGTTCTCCTCCTCCAGGGCGCTATACCAGCGGACTTCGTCACGCGCGGTGCCTTCGTCCACGCGCCGGTAGGGCGTCTCGACGAAGCCGTACTCGTTCACGCGGGCGAACGTCGACAGCGACGCGATCAGACCGATGTTCGGTCCTTCCGGTGTCTCAATGGGACAGATCCGTCCATAGTGCGTCGTGTGGACGTCCCGAACCTCGAAGCCCGCGCGCTCGCGCGTCAGGCCACCTGGCCCCAGAGCGGACAGGCGCCGCTTGTGTGTGACCTCCGAAAGCGGGTTCGTCTGGTCCATGAACTGCGACAGCTGGCTGCTGCCGAAGTATTCTTTGACGACGGCACTGACGGGCTTGGCGTTAATCAGATCGTGCGGCATGAGCGTCTCGAGCTCCTGGCTCATGCTCATGCGCTCCTTGATCGCACGTTCCATGCGCACCAGACCGATGCGGTACTGGTTTTCCATCAGCTCACCGACTGCGCGCACACGTCGATTGCCGAGGTGGTCGATGTCATCGACCGAGCCGCGGGTGTTCTTGAGATGGATGAGGTGCCGAACCGTCTCGATGATGTCCTGCTTGGTGAGCGTCTGCACCTCCAGCGGGACCTTCGTCTCCTCATCCTTGTAGAACTTGTAGTTCAGCTTGAGACGACCCACGCGGGATAGGTCGTATCGCTCGGGATTGAAAAAGAGATTGTGAAACAGCGTGCGGGCCGTATCGAGCGTCGGCGGGTCTCCCGGGCGCAGGCGGCGATAGATTTCGAGAATCGCCTCGTCCTGATTGCTGATCTTGTCGCCCACGAGGGTGTCGCGAAGGTAACTGCCGACATTGAGGCCATCGATAAACAAGACCTTGAACTCGGTCACCTTGGCCTCGCGCAGGGCCTCAAGCTTCTCGGGCGTGATCTCCTCGTTGACTGCGAGCAGGACCTCCCCGGTTTCCTCGTCGATCACGTCGTCCGCGCTCACCTTGCCAACGATCTCAGTCGGCTCGATGGGCAGCCGATCAAGGTTCGCCTCGTGCAACTTGCGGATGGCTGCGCGTGTGAACTTGCGATTCTTCCGCACGATCACGGTGTTGCCGACCTTGATGTCGCGGGTGGCGCGCTGCCCCGGCAGAAGCTCAAACTCGATCGACTTGGAAGCCTTCTTGCCGCTTTCCAGATAGACCGTCTCGGTGTCGTAGAAGGTTCCGAGCAGCTCCTGGGTCGAGTAGCCGAGCGCCTTGAGCAGCACCGTCGCGTGCATCTTGCGGCGCCGGTCGATCCGGACATGGACGATGTCCTTTGGATCGAACTCGAAATCGAGCCAGGAGCCCCGGTATGGGATGACTCGCGCCTGGTACAGGAGCTTGCCCGACGAGTGGGTCTTGCCCTTGTCGTGGTCGAAGAACACGCCCGGACTGCGGTGCAACTGGCTAACGACGACGCGCTCGGTCCCATTGATGATGAACGTGCCGTTCTCGGTCATCAACGGGATTTCGCCGAAGTAGACTTCCTGCTCCTTGATGTCGCGAACCAACCGGTCGGCCCCCTCGCCTGCCGAATCGTAGATGATCAGCTGGATCGTCACCTTGACGGGAGCCGCGAAGGTCATGCCACGCTGCCGACATTCGTCCACATCGTACTTTGGCTTCTCGAGCTGGTAGCTCACGAAGACCAGCTCGCTAGTTCCGTTGAAGTCCCTGATTGGGAACACACTCCGGAAGACGCCCTGAAGCCCGATGTCCTCGCGCTCGCTTGGATCGACATCGGTCTGGAGGAACTTCGCGTAGGAGTTCATTTGGATGTCGATGAGATTGGGAATCTCGATAATGCGATCGATCTTCCCAAAGCTCTGCCGGACCCTGAAGTTGGTCTGAATTGCCGCCGCCATGCCTATGGGCTCCTGGATTTGCGCCTGGGGTTGTGCCGCCGAACACGGGCTCCCGCTTGCCCGCCAATTCGGCGCCAGGGTGTTTTAGGGATCAGCTTGGTTTCGCCTGAGTTCGCGCGTTTGCGCGATAGTTTTAACAACGCACGAAACGCGGATCGGGGCGTCGCCGCCCGTCACCACGTTTCGATGACCGCAGTACGGATTGGAAGTGTATCGATGTTGCGTAGGTAGCGGCCACTACTTGAGCGTGACCGAGGCGCCCGCTTCTTCGAGCTTCTTCTTGTACTCCTCGGCCTCTTCCTTCGAAACCCCTTCCTTGACTGCCTTGGGAGCATCCTCAACCAACTTCTTCGCGTCGGCAAGGCCTAGCGACGTAATCTCGCGGACCGCCTTGATAACCTGGATCTTCTTGTCACCCGCGGACGCGAGCTCGACCGTGAACTCCGTCTGCTCCTCTTCGGGAGCGGCGTCCGCGGCGGCAGGGCCTCCGACGCCGGCAACCGCGACCGGAGCTGCGGAGACGCCCCAACTCTCTTCGAGGGCTTTTACCAGCCCCGCCACCTCAGCCACCGTCCAGGAGCTGAGCTCTTCGACCATCTGTTCCTGCGTCATGTTTGCCATCGAAACGTTCTCCACCAATCTGAGCTGCCGCGCAGCAAAAGTCCTAAAATGGGGTTACTACTTGCTTTCAATTTCTCGAATAAATAGGATGGGTTGCGTAGACACCAGCTCACTCGTCTCCTGCGAGCTGCCGCTGCCGCGCATCGAGGGCGAACGCTAGGTTTTGGCCCGAGGCTTGCAGCTGACGTACCAAGTTCTGCGCCGGAGCCATCAGCTGTGCAAGCAACATCGCTCGCACCTCGTCCTTGCCGGGCATCGTTGCGAGCTCGGTCTCGACCCGAGGACCCGCCATGAACTCGTTCTCCAGAACGCCGCACTTGACCCGGAGCTTGTCCGCAAGGACATCACTGGAACGGAACTCCTTGACGATCTTAGCCGCCGCCGAGGGGTCCTCGTAGCTGAAAGCAATCGCGGTTTCCCCGATGAGCTGTGCGCTGAAATCGTCGCTGTCGAGTGGGGTGTCCTGCACTGCAAGCTTGACCAGCGTGTTCTTGACTACCTTGTAGTCGACGCCAGCGGCTCGGAACTTGTTGCGAAGCTCCGTGACATTCTTCACGTCGAGACCACGGAAGTTGAGCAATACCGCCGAGGTAGCGCGTGAGAAGCGGTCGCGAAGGGCCTCGATCTGCTCGCCCTTTCCAGCGTGTGTGACGCTCATGATCATGCCTCCACTGTGTCGACCGTACTCGGGTCAATGCGAATCCCCGGGCCCATGGTCGAACTCACCGTGATGCTTCTAAGATATGTGCCCTTGGCAGCGGCCGGTTTGGCCTTCACCAGGGCACCCAGCAAGGCCCGGGCGTTGTCCGCCAGCTTGCGCGGCTCGAATGAGCGCTTGCCCACCGGCGCGTGCACGATCCCGGCCTTTTCGACGCGAAACTCGATCTTGCCCGCCTTGGCTTCCTTGACGGCCTTCTCGACATCCATCGTAACGGTCCCCACCTTGGGATTTGGCATTAAACCCCGAGGGCCGAGGATCCTGCCGAGACGTCCCACCTGTCCCATCATGTCCGGGGTCGCAACTACCGTATCGAAGTCCAAGAAGCCCTCCTGGACCTTCTTGACCAGGTCGTCGGCCCCAACAAGGTCAGCGCCAGCCTCTTCCGCCGCCTTGGCTTTGTCACCCTTGGCGAACACCAAGACACGCTTCTCCTTGCCGGTGCCGTGCGGCAGCACGATGGCACCTCGGACCATCTGATCCGCGTGGCGAGGGTTCACGCCCAAGCGAACCGCGATGTCGACGCTCTCTTCGAAGCGCGCAAAACTGGCTTGCGCGACCAATCCACATGCCTCGTCGAGAGAGTAGCGACGTCCACGGTCCACCTTGCTGGCCGCTTCTGTTCGTCTACGTCCGGTTTCCACTATCTCCTCCAAGGTGGTGCATGCGGCCCAGGGCCTCCCACCGATGAAACCAACAGCGTGGCGTCGCCAGGCTCAGTCCGCGATCTCGACACCCATGGAGCGCGCCGTACCAGCAATGCTCGCCATGCATGCTTCGATGGACGCGGCATTGGTGTCCTGCATCTTCGTTTCGGCGATGGAGCGGAGCTGCGCTTGGGTAAGCTTGCCGATCTTGTCCTTGTGCGGACGCGGTGAGCCCGAACCCGGCTTGCCACCGATCTTAAGGCCCAGCTCCTTCTTGATCAGAACGGACGCCGGTGGCGTCTTCATCACGAAGGTGAACGAGCGGTCCTGATAGACGCTGATCACCACCGGTACAATCATGCCCGCCTGGGCCTGCGACCTCGCGTTGAACTCCTTGCAGAACTGCATGATGTTCACGCCGTGCTGACCCAATGCTGGGCCCACAGGCGGAGCCGGGTTGGCCTGTCCGGCTGCCAGCTGCAACTTGATCTCACCGACGACTTTCTTCATCTCGCATCACCAGCGGAGCGCACGCAGGGTGGCTCCGTCGAATCTGGACGGCGCCCTACGCCGTCTTCTCCACTTGGCCGTAGTCCAGCTCCACGGGCGTCGCGCGGCCGAAAATCGACACCAGTACTCGGACCTTTTGCTTCTCGGGCTTGACCTCCTCAATGGTGCCCGTGAAGTTGGCGAATGCCCCGTCATTCACGCGCACGTGGTCGCCCGCCGAGAACATCACACGGGGCCGAGGCTTGGCGGCTCCCTCTTCCACCTGCTGCACTACCGATTGGATCTCAGGCGGGGGAACCGGCTGCGGTCGGCTGCCTCCAACAAAGCCCGTCACCTTCGGCGTGTCCCGCACGACGTGCCACGCTTCATCGTCGAGGGCCATCTCAACAAAGATGTAGCCGGGGTAGAACGTCTTGGAAGACACGCGTTTGCGACCACCCGCATTCTCCTGAACCGTTTCGGTAGGGATCAGGATGGTGCCGAAGTGACGCTCCATGTGAGCCTGCTTGATGCGCTCGAGCAGAGACAGCTTCACCTTCTGTTCGTAGCCCGAATACACCTGCACGACGTACCAACGCAGGGGCACCGTCGGTGCACCCGAAGCGTCCACGTCCGGCCGGCCCTCATCCGGAGCGACACCTTCCGACGCTTCCTGAGCGCCAGAAGCGGCATCTCCTGCGTCTGCGTCCTGTTCGGACGAGGGACGCTCGACACCACCCGACCCGGACGGTGTCGCTTGCTCGACGGACGCCGCCGAAGCAGACATGGCCGAATGCCCACCCTGCGGTGGATCCTTCGCCTCGGTCGTGCTTTCGTTGTTTTCGTCGGACACGTTAGACCTTGTAAATGAGATCTGTGATCGTCGACCAAACCGCGTCGAACGCCCCAAGAATCGCAGCCGCTATCATCGAAGTAATGATCACGACCACCGTGGACACCTGGGTTTCGCGGCGGGACGGCCACGTCACCTTGGCGAGCTCACCGACCACCTCATGGGTCGCGCGATTGAACTTCTCGTGCTTGTACAAACGGAAGGCTACGCCAAATCCCACGGCAACGGAAATCAGCGTGACAAGCGCGGAGTCGGGCTCCGCAAACTTGGACCACACCAGGGTGATCAGCTTGTCAGAGACCCAGAGCAGCAGGACAGCAATGACCATGTAGGCCATCTGCACCCACCGGAGCAGGCCCAGGGCCCGCGCCTGCTGGCTCTTGTCCTCAGCCCCACCCTCACCTGCAGGGGCGGAGGGCTCTAGCTTTGTCTCCGCGTTCGCCATTTCGTTTGCCATTGTGAAATTCAGCAGGCCAGGAGGGAATCGAACCCCCGACCTGCGGATTTGGAATCCGCTGCTCTACCAATTGAGCTACTGGCCTTTATTTCGACTCCTTGTGCACAGTGTGCTTGTTACAAACCGAACAAAACTTCTTCAGTGTTAACCGCTCCGAGGCTTGTGCCGGGGACTTCGTTGTCTGGTAGTTGCGAGCGCCACAATCGTCACAGACCAAAGTGACGCGCTGCCTGTTGGCCACCTTACTCTATGATCTTGGTGACAACGCCGGCGCCCACGGTGCGACCACCCTCGCGAATGGCGAAGCGCTGCTGCTCCT
>JAPPOR010000641.1 GCA_028817905.1 Myxococcales bacterium | reverse complement strand
CGCTCGTCGGGGGCCACCCGCGCTCCCTTCCCCTCGGGTGGGGGCGGCGGGGGGGGCGGGTCCCGGATGTCGATATCCCTCGCGATCCTGGGCACGAATACGTCCAAGTCGCGAACCCCGCACCCGACCAGTGACACGTGCATTAGTGATGTAATTACCAGTACTTCAAGTGAAAATTTGCGCGAAGAGACAGGCTTTTCTGGGGTTCGCACTGGGTTTGTAGTAGTCCCATGCATGCACAGCGTCCACAGCGTCCTACCTCTTTCTGTACGCTTTTGTGTCTGGAGGCTGAGCCGTTTCCGCGAACTGAGCACACTATCGGGTTTGCTGGACATCCATATGATGGTTGCCGAACAGCCCACATTGCGTCTCGTTACGGAGACACACCAGACCTCCCAGGATTGCCTGGACAGCGACGAGGCCCTGTTCCGGCGCTTCGGGCCCTATGTGGCCCGGATAGGGCATCGCCTGTTGGGTCGCGAGGCGGACGTGGACGACCTGTTGCAGGAGGTCTTCCTGGCGGCTTTCAAGCAGCGGGCCCAGGTCCGAGACCCGGGAGCGGTCAAGGGGTGGCTCGCGACGATCGCGGTGCGTACAGCTCGCCGCCAGCTGCGGCGTCGAAAGCTCAAGGCGATGGTGGGCTTGGACGATCGGGCTGTCGCTCTGGAGCTTGAGGACCCCAGCTTGTCTCCCGAGGGCAGGGCCCTGCTCTCGCGGGTCTACGAAGTGCTCGACACGATCTCGGTCGACCAGCGGTTGGCTTGGACGTTGCGTCATATCGAAGGCGAGAAGCTAGAGGACGTAGCAGACCGCTGCGGGTGTTCGCTGGCCACCGCCAAGCGAAGGATTGCTGCCGCCCACGCGCGCATTCAGGCGGAGTTCGATCATGGATAGGTTGAAGGACGAGATCGAAGCTGCACGTGGACATGTGAACGCTCGCTGGGATGACTCCCGGGCGGCTCGCGTCTACTCCGGGGTTGCTCAGCTTCGCAGACGTCGCCATGTGGCCCGGGCGCTTGTTACCAGCGGGGGGGCGGCCTTGGCCATCTCGGTTGGTGTGGTCCTGTTCGGCCACCCACCGGTCTCCGATTCGGGGTCAGCGGTGGCTACGGAAGGCCAGGCGTCTACGGGGTCGAACGAGGCCGAGCAAAAGATCGGCACGGTCCGTGCGGATCACAAGCTTCGACTTGCCGACGGCTCGACGACCCGTCTGGCAGGTGCTCGGAGCGAGCTCGACATTTTGGAGAACGCTCCCTCGAGCGTGGCGCTGCGCTTGCGTGCGGGGCTTGCAACGTTTGAAGTGGTGCCCAACGAGGCGCGCCGCTTTGTGGTTTCCGCTGGCGAGATCGATGTGATCGTCGTCGGCACGGCGTTTGAAGTCGAACGTCTTGATGGTGTGGTTAGGGTGGCTGTGCGACGCGGGAAGGTTCGTGTTGTGGGGCCGGATGGTGTGCGTTACTTGGAGGCGGGGCAGGCTCGCCTATACTCGGGTGGTCGTGGTGAAGTCGTAGTTCAGGAGCCTCCGGCGCGTGGTACCGAAGAAACGGTACCGGCGCCGGAGCTCCCGGCTACGGCGCGAAAGCGGGTCCGTGCTCGCGGCGGGCGTCGCGGAGCTCGGGTGGCGGCGGGCCAGGATAGGGTGTCCTGGCGCGGGCTGGTGGAGAAGGGTGACCATGAGGGTGCCTACGCTGCGCTGGCGGCTGGAGCGGGCGTGGACGATGAGCCGGGTGCGTTGCTCGACGCCGCGGATGCTGCGCGTCTAAGCGGCTTTCCGCACCATGCGTTGCGCTACCTGCAGCAGGTGGTCGTTCAACATCGAAGCAGTCCCGTTGCTCCCCTGGCGGCGTTCACGATGGGACGCGTGCTGCTGGACCGGCTCGGTCAGCCCCATCGAGCCGCCGAGGCCTTCGCTGAGGCCCGGGCCCTGTCACCAGTCGGTTCGCTGGCGCAGGATGCGCTGGCCCGGCAAGTGGAGGCGCTATCCAAGGGCGGATACGCGGCGCGCGCGAACGAGCTCGCCCGGGAGTACCTCCGCCTCTATCCGGGTGGCCGACGTCAACGTGCTGTGACGCTGTACGGCGGCCTTTGAGGTCTCGTACGGTCCTGCATCCGTCGCGGCCGGCTCCGCATTATCTCGATCGAGAGCACGCTCCGAGCCATGCGGCAATGCGGGGTTGATGTGATGCGAGCTATCGGTCTCCCCGGTGGGCGATCGCGCGTGGTAGGCTCGACGCGGCTGTGTACTTGTTTCACGTCGTGCTCGGGTGCTCCTTGCTGTTCGTGTCAGCGTTCGAGCCTTCATCCGCGCGCGGCCAGCTCCCGCTTGTGACGACCACGGTTGATCCTTGCGTCGCCGTCGACATGGCTGCCTTTCAGCGGATCTTGGCGATCGAGCTGGGCACCTCGGTGCAACTGGCGGCGCAACCTCCAGCCGCAGGCCGCGCCGCGCACGTGCAGATCCGCTGCGTCCCGGGAGGCGTCGAACTCTTCCTCCAGGATCCGATTACTCGGAAGTCGATGACTCGCGTCCTGGTCGCGGCTGGCCTTGCAGCCGACAAGGAGCGCATGCTGGCGCTCGCGGTGGCCGAGTTCGTGGTCGCAAGCTGGATCGAACTGGCTGTGGTTCCAGAGCCCGTGGTGGAGCCCGTTGGGCCGCCGCCTGCGCGCGCGGACCTGGACCTTGCGCGTGGGGTAGCCGCTGACCGGGCTCGGGGAGCCAGCAATGCTGTACGCTTCAGCGTCGTGCTGTCGTCGACCTCATGGCTCGCCAAGGAGCGGCCGGCCGCGCTCGGTCCCGGGGTCAGACTTTCCCATCGCTTGGCCGGCGCGCTCACTTGGCAACTGGGTGCTGACTTCGGCTTCGGTAGTGAGAGCGTCGAGTCTGGACATGTGGAGTTCAGCGGCGTGACGGGGCACGGGGTCGTCGGTCTCAGCGGAGTGGAAGGGATTTGGGAGGCGGGATTTGCGCTCGGTGCTCGCGTCGGCTACCTACGCTCACTGGGCGTTCCGCAGAGGGGGTCGGACGTCGATAGTGCGTTGGCTACTGGTGCCACTGGCGGCCCGGTCTTGCTCACTACGCTCGTGCTGCACGCCGGTACGTTCGCCCGCGTCGGGATTGAGATCGAAGCGGGCTACCCCGTGTTTCCCCTGCGTCTCACCTCCGGAGGCGAGGTCGTAATGGCCTTCGATGGACCTTGGCTGCGCGGGGGACTGCTGATCGGGGTAGAGTTCTAGCCCGGATGGTTCATGAACTCTACTGACCTCCACGCCGCTTCGCTGGCCGCGCTAGACACATTCGGGGAGTACCCCTGTCAATCGTCGAAAGCTCCGTGAAGCCGAATCCCTGCGATCCGACGGCGAAGTCACGAATGCTCGGGGGGCGACCCCCGGTTCCATCCGTGACTTGGGAGTTTCCGATCCACACGACAGGGGCTCCCGTATCCGGGTCGAAGGGCAAGCGAGGCCACGTCGGAGGAGCTCCGGTCGCATTCGCCAGACCTTCACGCCCTCGCCGACCGCCCAGGGGTGGGTGTACGGAAGGGAATGGGGTGCATGGAAAGGCGGGTCAGCCGCCTTGGCCGCCCATGGGCATCATCCCTGCGGGTGCCGCCATGCCGCCTGCGGCATCGGTCGGAGCGGCCGCAGCCGGGGTCGGTGCGACCATGCACGAGTCCGTGAAAATCTGGCAGCACTTGCACGTGATAGACCCGTAGCCGCCGGTGAGAACGGTGCAATCCATATTGTTGAAATTGGCAGGGATATTCATGGCCGCGTTACCCTGATCGCAGACCTCGCCGGCCTCGATGGTGCCATTGCCGCACGTGGGGCCCGCATTGGGGCAGGCATTGAGCTCTGCCGCGCCACCCGGCATGGCGCCACCTGGCATGCCCGTCGCCGCGCCCTCCGTTGCTCCTGTAGCCGGCGGGGGGTCATCGCCGCCGCAGGCCGTGCCGAAAGCCAGCAAAACTGCCAGCAGGATAGGGTTCAGGATACCGTTTTTCGTTGCCATCGACCGTCTCCATCCCGACTTGCCAGGCCGCGCGACCCCTGTCTCGAGCTGACCTTTCGCGTAGTACTTCAAACGACAAGCATGGAATGGCTAGCCAATTCGGGAGATGGTCCAAGTCCCGCTTTGGTGTCGAAGAGCTCGATGTCACACCGACCCAGTGCCACCCATGCACCAGGCCACATCATGGGACGGAACGGGTAGGGAATGCAAACCTGAGGTTGCCTATATCGGTACATTTCACGCCACCTGCGCAGAATTGTTCCAGGATCAGCTCACTTTTGCAGGAAAGCGGGCTAGCCCGCATCCCTCACCAGGACACGCGATGATCGTGCAAGTGATCGGCTTCGCAGGGGTTTCGGTGAAGGAGGGAATCCTCGCTGGATTGTTGACCGAGGCGAAAGCGCTGCGGAGTCGGGCAGTTGTGCGAGGGCGCGTGATCTGGTGATGGACGCGGGCCAGCGGCCCCTGGCGGGAGACACCGGATATCCCTGCCCATTTCATGACTCCTGCGCCGCTTCACTTGTCCTTGGCGGGGCTCCTGTCCCGCCCTACACGATGCGCCGGCGTAGCTCCGTCGCGGGTCGAAACCCCGTGAGGCCGAGGCTCCTGCCCGATCCGGTGCCGTGATGAATGATCTGCGCTATCGGAGGAAGGTTCGCGGGTCCTGCGGGCGTGCGTCCAGGTGGAAGTGGTCCCGATGGCCTTCGTTGTAGTTGGGCGTCAGGACCGTGGCGAAGCGCCCGGAGCGGTAGAGGCCGCATGCGATGTTTAGTAGAGCGCGGGCTTGCCACCCATCGGGAGTCTTGCCCTCACAGGTCGGCGTCGTTGGGGTCTCCTCGAAGTGTTCGAGCACGGATAGGACCCCGCGACGTGTCCAGAACCGCAAGAGATCGAGACCGAGCCCCAGAGTGTGGTAGCTGGCGAAGGGCTTGGGCCGGTAGGCGCTCATGATGTCGATGCCTACCACGCCGTGACGTTTGACCACCTTGGCGATGTCAGGCAAGCGGCGGGCCATCTCACAGCTCATCAGCAGCGTGCGCTCCTCATGTGTGTTGCGGAACCATATGCCGCCGACCCGCCCACGCACTTCCACGGGAGTTGGGACCGGTGTGGCCAGCGTGCCACGATGGGGCAGGGCCCGGACGCCCTTGCGGGCTAGCTGAGCCAGGCACTTCTTGTTCGGTTCGATGGACCAGAGCGTGTCTCGCCGTTGGTTCCAGGTGGCGAAGGGGGCCTTGGCACGGAAATTCTCGAGACCTCGCATCCGCTGCGCGATTCTGCGAGCGGCCCGGCCGGCTTGCGTTTGCGCGGACGCAGTGAACCGGACCGGTGCCTTGGGCGGCGCGGGGGCCGGCACGATGCCAAGCGCGCCCGCCTCGCGCGGGACACGTCCGGGGCTTGGCTTGCCAGCGTCTCCAGGAGGCCGAGTTGAGTCGTCTCCCCCCGCGTCGGCGGCCGGCCTAGGCAGGCGCCAGTAGCGATCGAAGTACCCCAGCGCTGGCGGGCCCTTCCGCGGCGGAAAGAGAAGCCGCGGTCGCGAGTGTGTGCTGGCCCGATCATACACGACGTAATCCGGTAGGAAGTCGGGTAGCCGGTGGCCTGCCTGGACGGCCTCTGCGCTCGGGGCCGCCTGTATAGTCACGTAGCGTTCCGGAGCGAGCGGGTTGGGGTAGATGAAGCGTGTTCCAACACCCGGCGAACGGAACGTCTGGGTGCCAAGCCGGACGCCGTCTCGATCGATCTGGATCGGCAAACGATCGCGTATCCGCTCGAACACGGAGTTGGCACCAGGTGTGGCGTACAGCACCACGTGATGGTTCGCGAGCAAGGTGTCGGTCACCTCCCGATCGGCGACGACCTCCTGGGAAAAGCCCCACAGCCACAGCGGCCATCCGCGTGCGCCCCGCTCGGCCGCCCGGCGTAGGGCTCGCTCGTCGGACGCTTTCTGTGTGCCGTACACGTGCACCGTAGCGCCGTAGTAGCTATCCGTGAGCGGTCCCGATCGTCCCGGGCGCTTGTCCAAGACTGCGGCGTCGGGAAACCCGGGGGCGAAACCATCAGGGCGGCGGATCAGGTGAAAGCGGTCGCCTAGGCTTCGGCGTTCGCCCTCAAAGACCTGCTTGCCATCCACTTCAATCGCTACTCTCGGCTTCTCGAAAGGCACGTCGTCCACGTGGATCGCAAACGCCTGTGTCGCGTGGTCGGTCTCGATGCGTAGGCGCCCCTCTTCTACCGAGCCCCGTAGGCGGGCCAGCTGGGGCGGGCTGGCTAGACGCGTGACCTCTAGCCAGTGCTGGCGGGCTGCGCGGTAGTCTCCCGTTGCGAGGCGTACCTCCTTTGGCCGTGGATTGCGCCGCAGTGGCTCCAGTTCCTCGTAGATACGGCCGTGACGGTGCACCAAATACAGAAGGTCATGTCCAGCGTCGTACCACTTCTCCTTGAAGGGCACGTTCAGGTCTCGGATATGTTGGCCGAACGCCTCGACGAAGCGGGGCTTCATCGGGCCCGTGTCGGTGCGTCCGTGGTAGTAGCGAAAGTCTGTATTGAAGGCGTTTTCTGCCAGCGACATCCCACTCAGCGGCAGCAGCGACGAAGCCTGTAGGGGGTCGGCTCGGCCGCCCGCGTACTGGACCCAACTGGGCGCGCCGGCAATGGCGGTGACTGCAGCAAAGCGCCAAGCGTGGCGCATCCCGATATTGTAGGCACCTACACCGCCATTTGAGAGCCCTCCCAGGACGATCCGGTCGGGGTCGACGCGGTGGTGTTTCTCCACGTCAGCGAGCACATCGAACACATCCTGCTCGCCCATCCAGCGCCACATGATCTGCCCAAAGCCGTCGGGAGACACGACGATCCAGTCTGGCTTCCAGCGCGGCTTGTAGGCGTCCCACAGGTGCTCGCGGTAGGTCTTCCAGTTCATGTTGTTGCCCAGCACAACTCCGAGGAACAGGTTCCCGTTGGCCGAGCCGCCGTGCATCATGATCAAGAGGGGGTAGGCACGCTCCGGGTCGTAGTTTGGGGGTAGATAGATTCCGTACCCCTGGATGGTCTTGCTGATCGGGGAGCGGTAGCCGCGCATGAGGATCTGGCCCGCTGCCGTGGCGAACGGGTCCTTGCCGGTTTCTACCTGCGCGAGATACTCGAGCGCCCGCGTCCGGTGGAGCTTCGCCTGGGGCGCGTAGCGACCTTGAATGCGTTCCGCGACATCGAGCGTGTACTCGATGCTCGTGAAGACTCCTTCGGGCAGGTTACCCGGTGCGGCTCGGAGCTGTGCAAGCCGTGCCCGCGGCGAAACTGGCGATGGAGCGGCTGACGGTGGAGCGGGAGCCGGAGGTTGGGCGATGCCGGCGGATGCCCCGGGCCCCAGACAGCCTGCGACGAGGATGGCGATTGCGAGTGCCTCCGGGGTCTCGCCCGCCGTTAGCCTCCACACTATTCCGACTCCTGGCAGAGCACGTCGTCGAGCAGCTGGCCGAGCTCGGACAGCTCGAAGGGCTTGTCGATTCGCCGGTTCTGGTTGCCTTGGAGGAATGTTTCGGTTTCCGGGAGGAATGCGCCTCCCGTCATGAAGATGAAGCGGCGCGCGATCGCAGGATCCTGCCGTCGGACCCGTTCGTATAGCTCCATCCCTGTTTCTTCTGGCATCACCAGGTCACAGAGGATGGCGTCGAAGGCCTCCTCAGCCAGTGCCCTGCGAGCTTCCTTGGCGCTGTGGACGACCACCACTTCGTGGCACTCGCGAATCGCGTACGCCAATGATTCCGCCACCGCGGTGTCGTCGTCCACGAGGAGGATCCGGCCGGGCGGGGCGTTGGGCGTCAGTCGTGACACGGCTGGCATGGAGTCTGCCACGACCGCGGGCGCTTCGTCGCCTGCTGTGCGCAATAGAACGCGTACCGTCGTGCCTTCGTCAGGCTTGCTCACCAGGTGGATTTCACCCCCCAGGGCCTCGACGATGCCTCGGCAGATCGGTAGCCCGAGCCCAGTGCCGACCCCCGGGGCCTTGGTGGTGAAGAATGGCTCGAAGGCTTTCTTGCGAACGGTCTCTGTCATGCCACAGCCAGTGTCCCGTACTTCTACTGCCACCCGGTCATCGGGGCGGGCTAGGATCACCTCGATCGAATCATGTTCCGGGTCGCCGTCGGCAAGAGCATGGGCCGCATTGACCAGCAGATTGACGAACAGCTGTTCCAGCCGGGTGACGTTGCCGTAGACGGGAGGCACGTCGATGAAGCGTGTGGCGAGTCGCGCCCTGGGGCGGATCTCGTGCTGCGCCATGTGGATCGCGGCATCCAGTACGACCGGCAGATCGACAGGGCCGCGAATGTCCTCGTCCTTGCGTGTCAACGTTTGTAGGTCGTGTACGATCGCCTTGACGCGCTCAGCTCCCTGGCGGATGTCCGTCAGGCGCTTCTCGACTTGGCGAAGCCGCTCCGGTTCGCCCCCGAGTTTGGGCAGCTCGTGGGCGAGCACCTCCAGGTTGAGCATCAAGTACGCCAGGGGGTTGTTGATCTCATGCGCCACACCCGCGGCTAGGGTGCCGACCGCGGCCAGCTTGTCGGCTTCGAGCAAGCGGCCGGCCATGATGTTGCGCACCGTTACATCGCGCGCGAAGGCCAGCACAGCTTCCTGGCTCTCGTACTCGATAGGGATTGAGGAGATCTCGACCGTGCGTTCGCGGCCTTCAATATCGGTGGAGTGATACTGTTGTGGTTGCTGCGGGCGTCCGTGCGCCACCAGCTGTTGCACGCGTTCGTCAGCCTCGGCGGCTTCTGCCGGCCTCAGTTTCTCGCGCAGATCCCGGCCCACGGCCAAGTCCGGATGTGCGTATCCCAGCAGGCGTGCGGCCTCCGGGTTGAGGAACAGGATTTCCGGCCAATGCAGGATGGCCACTCCGTCCGGCGCGTTCTCGATCAAAGAGCGGAAACGCTTTTCGGAACTGCGTAGCGCTGCTTCAGCCTTCCGGCGATAGCTGATGTCGAAGGCGAACGCCACGAGCGCCGGGGCCCCCTCTAGCGAGGTCAAGGCGACCGATATCTCCACCGGAACGCGCGTTCGGTCGCGGCGAATCAGCAGGGTCTCCACCACCGACGGCACGCTTTCCCCCCGCATTCGCCGTGCGTGGATGTCCCGAAGTCGCGGCCGCTCGGTTGCGTCGACGAAGTCCCAAAGCGCCCGCGCTTGAAGCTCGGCAAAATCCCACCCGAGCATCCGTTCCGTGCCCTGGTTTGCATACACCAGCGTCAGGTCGTCCCCGCTCACCCGTGCGACCACCGCGGCCATGGCTGCCGCGTCGGCGGCCTCCACGAGCAACTCGAACACGCAGGGAAGGGGCAGATTGCTCGTGCTGGTGTCCTGCGTGGCCATTGCTCACCTGAAACGCCCATCGGGCGCGGGCAGCGGTCGATTTGCTGAAGGCTGAACCGGGCCGCCGACCATCAACGTTCACCCGGATGTCTCGCCGACGGGGGGCGGTTCGCGCAGGGGCTGGGCTTCACAGGGTTTTCGGCAGGTCGGGGAGTCACTTGCTGGGGAAGGGTGAAGGCCCGTGAAGACCAAGACCAGCCGAAGCGCCGCCAAGTTGAGCGAACCACACGGGCAGGTACTTGCGTGCTATCGTACACTGCCGGCGCGCTCTGCCGAAATTGCAGATCTGCCAAATCAGTTGCCGGTTCGGCAAGGCAGTCGTCCTGGAGTTTTTCACGTCCGAGCAGTCTCGGGAGTCTGCGGATGGGGGCGGCGGTTCAGCTTGGAGGTGGTTCCGTTGGTTTGGGTGCCATCCCAAGCCGCCGATCGCTTTCTCATCCGTGCAGGGACGCGGTCCCTTCCCGTGGCGGCCAAGCCACCTTACGTACCCCACCCGTTCACGGCGGGTCGCGCCCCTTCGCTTTGCTCCGGCTGCAGACCGTGAATGTCGGGGGGCCTTTTTGGGCATGGACACTGGCTAGTACGACTTGGTCACATCCGACGCGCCTCGCTAGTCCCCGGTTTCCACAGCATCCGCGGCCTCTTCGAAAGGGATCGACCCTTCGTTCATCGGCCCGCGGACCCTGTGAAAGCCGGGCGCTGCGCGATCGATCGCGACGGATGTGACCAAGTCGTACAAGGAAAGGGCACGTCGACAACACGTGCGGTCACTACGTGCAGCGCCTCATCCATGTCCAGAGACGCCATCTGTAAATGCCCCCGACATGCAATGGGGCGGGCGGGTCCGCTCGGGGTTGGGTGCTTTCTCCCGCCCAGGT
>JAPPOR010000378.1 GCA_028817905.1 Myxococcales bacterium | reverse complement strand
AGAGGCGGGCTACAGCAGTCACGTTGAGGGCGCCGTCTCCCGAAGCCTGCGCCCGCGCGTACAGGTCGCGGGTCGCCGAGGTGGTCGGGACTTCCGCGGAGACGCTCTTGGCAGCGGCTTCCACGTAGCCAAGGTCCTTGACTACGAGATCGATGGGAAACATGGGCGCGTGCTTGCCGGCGAGCACCAATGAACCGGCGCCTTTGGCAGCTGCGCTGGTTACTGGAAGCGCTCCGAGGATCTCCAGCGTGGCTGCCGGGTCGAGCCCTAGCTTGTCAGCGAGCCCGAGCAGCTCAGCGACGCCAGCAACCTGAAGCGTGAACAGGGCGTTCACCACGAGCTTCAGGGCTGCTCCCGTGCCCGACGCGCCCACGTGATGGACCGCTCCACCGAGTACGTCGAGAATCGGACGAATTCGTGCAAGCGCCTCGTCGTCACCGCCCACAAGATAGACGAGCTGTCCCGCCTCCGCTTGGGGCCGCGTTCCCACGACGGGTGCATCCAGGTAGTTCACGCCTCGAGCGGTGGCCTCTGCGGCCAGTTCGCCCACGCAGGCCGGTGTCAGGGTGCTCGACTCGAGGACAACGCTTCCCTTTCTCATCGCTGCCAAAGCGCCGGTGTCGGCGTCCTGCCAGATGGCTCGGGCGGCTTCGTCATCGCGCACGCAGGAGATGACCACATCGCAACCCAGCACCGCCTCACGCGGACTTGCGGCCCTCGTCGCTCCCTTCGCGGCGAGCGGCTCGGCCGCTTCAGCCGTGCGGTTGTAGATGGATACCGTATACGCCGCATCGAGCAGGCGCATGGCCATCCTCGACCCCATCGCCCCAAGCCCCAGGACGGCAACCTTCTGCCCATGTTTCATGATCGTACTCCTTCCTCTCGCGGTCTACATGTTGGCAAACATGGCTTCGAGGTCGCGCGGGTTCTTGAGCCAGGCGGCGCCGGCCTGCTGGGCCATGGGGTCGGGGAAACAGTCGAGCGTACCGGCCTCCACGGCATCGAGGGCATTCTTGGCGACGACCTCGGGAGGCGTCTTGTCCATCTCGAAGGAACGGATCATGTCGGTGTCGACGGCGCCAGGATAGGCGGCAAACATCGTGATGCCGCGGTCGCCCAGCTCCTTGCGCAGCGCTTGGGTCATGGACCAGGCCGCTGCTTTCGAGGCCGAGTAGCCTCCGATGGCGGCCATGGACGCCATCGACACGAGGGTCAGCATGTTGAGCACTGCGCCCCTGCTCTCCTCGAGCTTGGGCAAGCAGGCCTTCGTGAGATCGAGCGCGCCCCAAAAGTTGACCGCGAAGTCCGACTCGACGGCCTCCCTGGTGCTCTCCAGCAGGCTATAGCCGACGAGACTGCCAGCGTTGTTGATGAGCAGGTCGAGGCCCTCGACGCGTTCGACAGCCCTGGCGATGCTCGCCCGGTCCGTGACGTCGATGTGGAGAGGAACAACGCGCGCGTCGATGGCTCGGAGCGCATCCGCGTTGGATGCGGAACGGGCACCGGCGAACACCGTGCTGGCCCCTCGCTCGAGCAGCGCGTCCACGAATGCCCGGCCGATGCCACGGTTTGCGCCACTCACCAGAACCGATTTTCCTCTAATCTTCATAGCCTTGCTCCTGTTGCCCCCGACTGGTCCGGGTTGCGATGCAATGAAATTACCCATTCCAGAGATGGCCTACAATGCCATCGGTAGACTAGGATACATTCCTATGTGGAATGATCGTCCGCGCTGCGGAGGGGCCTGCCGATGGACCAGTTGACCGCGCTCAGGGCCTATTCGCGCTTGGTGGAGCTCGAGAGCTTCTCAGCCGTCGCCGAAGAGCTGCGGGTGAAGCAGTCGACGGTGAGCAAGTGGATCGCCGCGCTGGAAGAAGAGCTCGGGGTCCGGCTCGTGGACCGAACGACGCGCTCACTGCACGTGACTGAAGCGGGCCGACGCTTCTACCAACGGGCTTCGGTGATCGTGTCCGACTACGAGGCGGCCGTCGGAGAAGTTCGCGAGGAGGCCGCTGCCCTTCGCGGACGGATCCGCATGAGTGTTCCGGTCGTCTTCGGACAACGTTTCATCGTTCCCGCGGTTACCGACTTCCTCCTCCAGCACGAGCGCATCGAATTCGAGCTGATCTTCGGCGATCGGTACGTCAACCTCGTGGAGGAGGGCTACGACCTGGCCATCCGCGTCGGTGTTCCGGTCGACTCGGCGCTGCGTTCGCATTCCCTTGGCGAGGGGCGCCGCCACCTGGTTGCCGCACCGTCCTACCTCGCGCGTCACGGAACGCCCCAGAAGCCGACGGACCTTGAGGGTCACCAGTGCCTGGTGCACACCGAGCGAAGCACTTGGCGGCATGGACATTCAAGCGGGGCAAGAAGTCCCAGCAGGTCCGCGTGGGGGGAAGAGCCTCGGCAAACCACAGTGAAGCAACGCTCCACATGGCGAAGGCGGGGCTCGGCATTGCGCTCCTGGCGAGCTGGCTGGTCGAACCCGAGCTGGAGCACGGTTCTCTGGTGCCCCTCTTGCAGGACTACGAGCCTCCGTGGGCCCCCGTCCGCGCGCTCACCCCACCAGGTCGGTTGTTGGTGCCGCGGGTGCGTGCGCTCATCGAGCATCTTCGAGTCACGCTCGCGCCTACTCTATCGGGCCAATGACGGCACCCCTAGCGCACAAGAGGCATCGACAGCCCACCGCGCCCGAATGCGTTTGCTCCGCAAACCTACGGCAGGCTCACGATCGGGCGGGCGCTCAGAATACCATCGACCAGGACGGGTAGCCGCGAAGCGACTTCAGGGCGATGGACGAGCTGCCAGGGGCGACGAAGGGGGCCCTTGCGCAGGCGCAGCACGCGCAGGCTCGGGTCCTTCGCCAGGTATGGGCCCAGGATCCACTCGCTCAGCACGCCGATGCCGGCACCCGCACGGACAAGCTCGACGATCGCCTCGGTGATGGGCATGCGCTCGGCGCGGAATGCCGGACGGCGGCTCCCAAAGACCTGTCGCAGGAACCACTCGTCCTTGGAGCGCGTACTGGTCGCGATCAAGCCGTGCTCGATGATATCGCGTGGCCGCAGGTGTGCGCGCTCCGCCAAGGGGTGGGACGCGGACACGAAGAAGATGAGCTCGTCCTCGAACAAGCGCCGGGCAGGCAGACCGCGCGCAGGGCTGCCCATCGTGAGCGCAAGGTCGAGCTTGCCGTCGTGGAGCGCCTCGATCGCCGTCTCGGTGTAGTTGACCCGCAGCTCGAGCCGGGCATCGGGCATGCGCTCACGCAGATACAGGAGCGCGCGCGCAAGCCAGGGGTAGGCCATGTAGCACTCGGCGGCGAGCCTGAGGTACAGCTGCTCCGGGGTCGGCTTCCGAAGGCGACTTTCGAGCGAGGTGAAGTCGGCGAGCAGCCGGGGCGCTGCCTCGACGAGCATTCTACCGGCCGCCGTGGGGACCAGCCCACGCACGCTGCGGTCGAACAGTTCCACGCCAGCGTGGTCCTCCGCCACGGCCAGCGCGCGGCTGACGGCCGACTGGGTCAGGTGAAGCAGCTCCGCGGCGGCAGCGGTGGTGCCCACGCTGGCGACGGCCGCCACGACGCGCAGGTCACGGACGTCGAGTCGAGGAGAGGCAATGAGAGTCACGCATCGAGTATATGCGAACAATACGTTGGACGCATCACTCGGGCGCAGCCATATTCGCATCCATGGAAAACACCCCAAAGCTCTACTTCGCCCCCCTCGCCTGCTCCCTCGCCAGCCGCATCGCCCTGCGCCACGCCGGCATCGACGCCACCTACGTTCAGGTGGGCCTTCGCAGCAAGCGACTGCCGGACGGCAGCGACTACCATGCCGTGAACCCCCTGGGGAGCGTACCGGCTCTTTTGACCGACGACGGTCGCCTGATCACGGAAAACGCTGCGATCCTCCAGCACGTGCTAAAGGACGACGAGCACGACCCAACCGAGCTCATCCGTTGGCTCAGCTTCATCGCCACGGAGCTACACAAGGGCGTCTTCGCGCCCCTGTTCGACCCACAAGCCCCCGAGGAGGTGAAGCGCTATGCCCTGCAGAAGGCCCCGTCTCGTCTTGCGTTTGCCGAGCGACACCTGGAAAGCCGCGACTACGTGCTGGACGCGCTCAGCGCCGCTGACATGTATCTCTACACCGTACTCAACTGGGTCCCGGCCACGCCGATCAAGCTCGACGACTATCCGGCCCTGAGCGCCTATCACAAACGCATGGCCAAGCTTCCCGCCGTGGCCGAGGCGTTCGCGATCGAGTTTCCCCTCTACCAAGCAGACCAACGAGCAGACCAACAGGCAAACCAACGGAAAAGCAAGGGGTCGCCTGTTCGGCCCGATGTAGGTTGAAGAAACCTGCCGCCGGAGGCATAACGGGCGGGCCTCGGTCCGGGGCGTCGGTCCCAGCATCAGATGCCCACACGCCATGGACACAAGGCTTTGAACGCACTGGAGCGAACCACTCGGGAGCGGGAAGCGTCATGACCCGGTACGCCCTGCTGCTGCGCGGCGTGAACGTGGGCAAGAACAACAGCCTGCCGATGGCGGAGCTACGCGCCATGCTCAGCGAGCTGGGCTGTACCGACGTGCAAACCTATGTGCAGAGCGGCAACGCGGTGTTCGACACGAAGCTCAGGGCGGCCGAGCTCACCCGGGCGGTCGAGACCGCCCTGGAGGGCTACATGGGACGGCCGATCGCCATCACGCTCCGCACTGGCAAACAGATGCGGGCGATCATCCAGGCGAATCCCTTCGAGGGGGTTGCGACGAATCCGACGTTCTTGACCGTCACATTTCTTGCTCGCGCTCCAACAAGCACCGAAGTCGCACCCTTGGGCGCCAAGGAATGGAAGCCGGAGCGCTTCCAGACGATCGGCAAGGAAATCTACGCCTGGCACCCGAACGGCCAGGGCCGCAGCCCACTGGCCACCGCGATCGGTAAGCTGCGGTTGCGCGGCGCGGTCACGACGCGCAACTGGAGGACCGTCCTGAAACTCTCGGAAATGCTGAGCAGGGACTGAGACTCAGCCCTGGCACGTCCTCGGCGAGAGCCACGGCCCCCCTCCACCCCTTCCATCGATGTCATCGTGCGTGCGGGAGTTCATCGCGGGCGAACTGCTCGAGTTTCGCCAAAATCGTGTCTCGCGCCGCCACAAAGCGCGCGACCATCTCCTCGCGGGGAATGCTCGGGTCCTTGCTGGCTGGATCCGGAATCGGCCAGTGGAGCCGGCGTGCCTCTGCGAGGAACACAGGGCAGACCTCCTCGGCGCACAGCGTGATCACGGTATCGACGGTTGTCGGGTCGATGGTCTGCACCGATTTCGACCTGTGGGCTCCCAGATCAACGCCCAGCTCCTTCATCACTTCGATGGCGTAGGGGTTGACCGTGCTCGGCTCGCTGCCAGCACTCTGCACGCGGACCTCGTCGCCGAAGAGCATGCGGGCAAGACCCTCGGCCATCTGGCTGCGAGCCGAGTTGGCGACGCACAAAAACAGCATGCTCGACGTCATGGCGCCTCCGTAGCTGGACGCGCTTCTGGCGACGTCTGGCCCGCGTCGAGCTGTGCGTTTGGGAAGTACGTCCGCCCCAACCACAGCGCCACGTGCACGAGCCCAATGAGCACGGGCACCTCGACCAAAGGGCCGATGACCGCAGCAAAGGCGGCACCGCTGTGAATACCGAAGCTCGCGATGGCCACCGCGATGGCGAGCTCGAAATTGTTCGAGGCCGCCGTGAACGACAGGGTCGCGGACTGCTCGTAGTCCGCCCCGACGCGCTTGCTCATGAAGAACGAAACCACGAACATCACGACGAAGTAGACGAGCAGCGGCGCGGCGATGCGTAGCACGTCGAGAGGCAGCTCGACGATGGCCTCGCCCTTGAGCGAAAACATGATGACGATGGTGAACAGCAGTGATACCAGCGTGAGAGGGCCGATACGTGGCGCGAACGTGCTTTCATACCACGCAAGCCCCTTCGCACGCACAAGCAGCCGGCGTGTGAGATACCCGGCCGCGAACGGAATGCCCAGGTAGATGGCCACGCTCTGCGCAATCTCGCCGATGGTAATGTCGACCAGCGCGCTTTCGAGCCCCAGCCAGCTCGGCAACAGCGTGGCAAAGAAGTACGCGTAGACCGGGAAGAAGAGCACCTGGAAAATGGAGTTGAACGCGACAAGACCCGCGCAGTACTCGCGGTCCCCTTTGGCCAAGTCGTTCCAGACGATGACCATGGCAATGCAGCGGGCAAGGCCGATCAAAATCAGCCCCAGCATGTATTCGGGCTTGTCACGAAGAAACGCGATCGCGAGCCCAAACATCAAGACGGGGCCAACTAGCCAATTCTGCACAAGCGAGAGCGCGAGCACGCGTTTGTTGCGAAAGACCCGCCCTAGCTCCTCGTAGCGCACCTTGGCTAGCGGCGGGTACATCATGAGGATGAGTCCGACGGCGATCGGGATGCTCGTGGTGCCGACACTCAGGGCGTCGAGCACGCCCACGACGCCGGGGGCAGCGAAGCCCAGACCGATACCCGCCGCCATCGCCGCGAAGATCCACAGGGTCAGATAGCGGTCCAGAAAGGACAGACGGCCCATCAGGCCGAGGTTGGGTGGTGCATTCATCGTCGATCCTCGAATCGTCACAGACTGCCCACGAGCGCCTTGCAGCGCCGCAGGACCCGGGGGCTCAAGCAGTAGCAGACACGCGGCCCGTCCACCTCGCCTAGAATCAGTCCGACTTCCTTCATGATCTTGAGATGTTGGGACACGGTGGACTGGGCTAGGTCCAGCTCGTCTACGATTTCCCCGCAAATGCAGCCACGCTTGCGGGCGAGCAGCCGAAGGATCCGGACCCGGGCAGGATGGGCCAGCGCCTTGCACAGGGCCGCAAGCTCGGCATCGGCCTCAGGTCCCTCCACCGGCCTCAAGTCCGGGCTGCGGTCGTCCTCTGGGACACAGATATCTGCAAGAGTGTCCTTCATCGTTGATTGACGATATATGAGGAGCGGGTTTGACCACAAGGCCTGTCCTAGCGCGGGCGAGCGGGCTGTTGTCGCGGAGGTGCGAATGTGCTGACGTGGGGCTCGGATGGTGTTGCCAAGGACGCTCTGGACCGCATCGGCGGCACTGCTCGGCGCCTGCACGAGCGCCGACGAGCCGACCGACACCTCCCCTTCGGGTGACGCGGGGCCACTGCATGCCGAATGTAGCGGAGCTGAAGATTTCGAGATCGGCCTCCACAAGCCCGGGATGGCGGACTCCCTGCACATGCGGGTCCTGGACGCGGTGCCCGCGCGGCCGGAGAAGTTCGAGAACGACTGGCTGATCGAAGTCGGCGATGACGACGGCCCGATCGAGGCAGCCGAGATCACCGTCGAGCCCTACATGCCGACGCACGGCCACGATGGAACATTCGCCCCCGAGGTCTCGCCGATGGATGAAGCGGGTCAGTACGCCATCGACCGTATCAACTTGTGGATGGCCGGCCCCTGGGAGGTGCGCTTCATGATCCGGATAGGGGACACGGAGGTCGATCGCATCGTCTACGACGTCTGTATTGAAGGGTGATGCGCATTGCCCTGTACATCGTCGCGTGGGGTGTGGTCGCTCAGACCTGGGGATGTGGTCCGTCCGAGGGCTCTAGAGAACCCGCGGCGACCCGGGATGAGCTGATGGTTCCCGCAAACTGTGGTTCCTGCCACGCACGCCACTATCGCGAATGGGCGAGCAGCATGCACGCCTATGCGGCGGAAGACCCGGTGTTCCTGGCGATGAATGCGCGCGGACAGCGGGAGACCGACGGGGAGCTGGGCGATTTCTGCGTCAACTGCCACGCCCCGCTGGCCGTGCGCGCAGGCTTGACGCGCGACGGTCTCGACCTGGAGGGGGTTCCCAAGCACATGCAGGGGGTGACCTGCTACTTTTGCCACAGCGTCGCGGCGGTTACGGACACGCACAACAATGCGCTCGAGTTGGCCGATGACTCGACCCTGCGCGGTGGCGTGACCGATCCGGCGCCCAACGGCTTTCACACCGCACGCTACTCCGAACTCCACGATGGGGACCAGCGCGAGTCCGCCAAGATGTGCGGAGCGTGCCACGATGTGATCACACCGTCGGGGGTGCACCTGGAGCGCACCTTCGTAGAGTGGAAGCACAGCTCGGTGTCCAGGCCAGGGGCGCTCAATACGTGCATCACGTGTCACATGAACGGCTACAACGGCGAAGCCGCACCGGGCACGGGCCGAGAGCGGCGTCTGCACGAGCACCTGTGGCCAGGTGTGGACGCTGCCCTGACGGAGTTTCCGGACCGGGAAATCCAGGAAAAGGCCATCCTGTGCGCGCTCAGCGCGGCGGTACGGCTGCAGCTCTGCATCGACCCTGGACGCCAGGCCGAAGTGACACTAGAGACCCACGTTGGCCACGGCTGGCCCACCGGTACCACCCACGACCGCAGGGCCTGGCTTGAGATCCAGGCCCATGACGCGAACGGCCAGGTCATTTTCAGAGTCGGGGACATCCAAGACGACGAACTCGTGGACAAGCCAGAGGACCATCCACGGCACGACCCGCGGCTGCTCGTCCTGCGAGACCGCATCTTCGATGGCGACGGCGACGAGGTCCATATGTTCTGGGAGGCGGCCAAGTCCGACCAGTTCCCCGAAGGCTATCGGAGCGGCGCCCTCCCGGTAGCGGGTGATCTCGCCGTGCCGCACACCGTTTCCCGGCAGTTTCGCCTTCCCCAGGCGACCCACCGCGTAACCGCCCGTGTGCACATTCGGCCGCTGGGACTCGACCTGGTCGACGACCTGATCGCAAGCGGCGACCTGGACCCGGGCATTCGAACAAAGGTGCCCACCTTCACCCTGACAGGGAGCGACGTGGAATGGAATGAAGGGGATGGCTACGACTGCGTCTCGAACCCGAAGTCGAACCCGTTGCGCTGCCCGAACGACTATCGCTGCCTGCTGGACGGGGGCGCCCCCGGATGCGGCGAGTGAAGGCGAGCGCCCAGCATCACCGACAAACGAGCTGGGCATTTGGATTTCTCGCGCCCTATACTCGCCATCATGCGGCGTCATCGAACGAGCCCCCGGGGCAGGGTCGAATCCCTGGTGGTCGACAGCCAGGTCCTGAAGAGCAATTTGCTTGGCGACCCAACGGCGCGCGAGGTGCACGTGTACCTGCCCCCAGGTCACGAACAGCCGTCGGGTCGGGGGCTGCCCTTGCTGGTCGATCTGGTGGGGTACAGCGGCAGCGGCCTGAGCCACACGAACTGGCGGAACTTTGGAGAGAACGTTCCCGAGCGGCTCGATCGGCTGATCGCCGAGGGTGCGATGCCGCCGGTGGTGGCCGCCTTCCCGGACTGCTTCACGCGCCTGGGGGGCAACCAGTACATCAACAGCGTGGCGGTTGGGCGCTGGGAAGATTTCCTGATCGACGAGATGCTGCCTGCCATCGAGCAACGCTTTGACTGTGGCGGCCCCGGCCGGCGCGGAGTCTTCGGCAAGAGCTCGGGAGGCTACGGTGCGATCGTACACGCCATGCGCCGGGCGGATACCTGGGCAGCGGTCGCATGCCACTCGGGGGACATGGGGTTCGAGCTGATGTACTGGGGAAACTTCCCCCGCACACTCCAGGCCCTGGCGCGTCACGGCCTGTCGATCGAGCGCTTCGTGACCGCGTTCGAAGCCGCCAACAAGGACACGCCCGCGGACGTCAGCGTGATCGAGCATTTCTCGATGGCAGCCACCTATGACCCGGATCCCGAACAGTTCCTGGGGATCCGCCTACCGGTGGACCTGGAAACGTGCGAGGTGCTTCCCGAGCGTTGGGCGAACTGGCAGGCCTGGGACCCCCTGTCGATGGTGGACCAGTGCGCCGAAAACCTCTCCCGACTCAAGGCGGTCTACCTGGACTGCGGAGACGTCGACCAGTGCAACCTCGTGTATGGCGCCCGCCGTTTCCACCGGGCGCTATCGCGCCTCGGCGTCGATCACGTCTACGATGAGTTCCCCGACAACCACACCAACATCGACTACCGCATGGATCGCAGTCTACCCCTGCTCGCCCACGCCCTGACGCGCAGCTAGAATCCTTGACCAGCGATCTCGTTTACACATGAGTCAAGTTTGGGGAACTCACCATACTCTGTTGGCGCTGTATCAAGGATTCTAAGTCGCACCTGCGGCGCTCCCCGGGCAGTGATGGGCGGCTAGATTTGCCTCATGCAGACTCGTCGAGAGGTCGTC
>JAPPOR010000195.1 GCA_028817905.1 Myxococcales bacterium | reverse complement strand
CTAGCCCGGCGGATTCACCAACCCACGCGCGAAGGCACTAGCGTACGTGTGCCAGCAGGCGGCCGGGAGTGATGCCCGTGGCGGCGCGAAAGTCGCGGGTGAGGTGGGCCTGATCGGTATAGCCCAGGCTGAAGGCGACGTCGGCGAGCGCGCTTCCGTCCCCCGCCTGGATGCGCTGGGCGGCTTCCTGCAGCCGGTTGCGCCGAATGACCCACTTGGGCGTGGCGCCGACGTGTTGCCGGAACAAGCGCTGGAGCGCCCGTACAGTCAGCCCAGCGTGCTCTGCCAGCCGGTGCGCGCTGGTAATCTCGGGATGGGCGACTGCCGCTTCCACGAGCTCGATGACCTGGGCGACCCGGGGATCGTCTGGTCGGCGAAGGCGGGTCATAAAGGCGGCAAGCGCGCCGAAGGCGTGGGCGCGTGCGCTTTCGGGCGGATCGAGGACCGAGGCGGTGAGGGTTGTGGACGTCCATGGCACGAGTTCATCGAGGGAACAGATGCGGTTGGATAGTTCGTGGGCCGGGCGATCGAAGAAGGCCTGCACGGCGCCAGCCCGCACCTTGGCTCCGAGGACATGGCCCCTGTCCTCCAGCCGCCGCCGCCACATGCGTGTCCAAACGCCCACCACGCGCGCGTCCCGCGCTGCCTGTCCATGTTCGAACACCACGTGGACACACGGGTCGGACAGATTCTTGGACTCATGGCAGGGCTGGCCCCGCAGATCCCAGCGGGCCTCCCAGAAGCGCTCGATCACGTCCTGCAGCTCGACCGGGGGCGCAAAGAAGCGGGCGTCGACGCGCGAACCGCTGGCACGGCTTGAAACCAGCCCGCGCGCCCGCTCGGGTCCCGTGGGTCGCATTTCTACAAGACGCAGGGGCTTCGGCATGGCACCTACCCTAGCAGAACCGACAACGGAGCCAGCAGCTCGACCGTAGGCGGCTCCCCCGGAGATGGCCCGGTCTGGCCGGCCGGGGCCAAAGCAGGAGGACCACGATGATGAAAGAGCTCACGTTTGCCAGCGTCGAAGACATCGCACCGTACGAAGGACCGCATGCGATAGCGGGCATCCGCTTCCGACATGCGCGCCGGACGCTCGGCGTCAGCGCCTGGGGCATGAACATCCTGGAGTTTGATCCGGACACCACGGGCTACCCGCAGCACGACCACCAGCAGGACGCCCAGGAGGAGGTCTATGTCTTGCTGCGTGGCGCCGTGATTCTGCAGGTTGGCGACGAGGAGCGCGAGCTATCGGCGGGCGAGATGGTGCGTGTGCCGCCCCACGTAAGTCGCAAGCTCGTGACGCGGACCCAGCCCGCGACGATCCTGGCCCTGGGTGCCACCCCCGGAAAGGCGTACGAACCCGACGCGATGTAGGCACTGCTTGACAGGGGCGCGTCGGGTTCCGAGGATCGGGGCATGGAACGTCGACAAGCTCGTGTGGATGGGGTCGGAGTACAGTACGCGACCGTCGGGCAGGGCCCGCCTCTGCTGTTGATCCACGGCTGGATCAACGATCACACCGTTTGGCGCGGCGTGTGGGAGCGGCTCGCGGGCGAGTATCAGTGTCTACTCGTGGACCTGCCCGGGTTCGGGGCGAGCGACAAGCCTGCGCCGGATGCCTACCCCTACGACGTGCACGCCTTCGTCCGCGCCGCCCTAGCGGTGCTCGACGCAGAGGGGATCGACCGGGCCCACGTGGGCGGCCACTCGATGGGAGGGGTGGTCGCGCTCGTGCTTGCTGCGACGCAACCCGAGCGGGTGGAGCGGCTCGTGCTCGCAGACGCCGCCGCCTACCCGACGCCCTTCACCTTCAAAAGTGCGTTGGCCAAGCTGCCGGTCCTCGGAGGATTCATTTTCAAGTACCTGTATCGCCGCGCAGCCGTAAGCGATTTCTTCTGCAACGAAGCCTATAGCGGGCACGGGACCCTCGATGCGGGGACGGTGGCGTATCTGTATGACCTGCTAGACCCGATGCCGGCCCGTAGGGCGGCGTATGCGTCCTTGATGCGCACGGTGACACCCGTCGAGGCGGTGCAGCCCCATATCCCACAGGTTCAACACAAGACCCTGGTCTTGTGGGGCGGCGACGACCGGCTGATCCCGGTCGCCTACGGTCAGCGCCTGGCGCGCGACCTTTCGCATGCAGATCTCAAGATCATTGAGGGCGCGTGCCACGTGTGCATTGAGGAGTTTCCCGAAATCGCGGCGGGTCATATTCGGGAACACCTGGCGGGCGCTCTCGGACGTACGGTAGCGGTGTGATCGCCGTCAGGATCGCACACGCTGTCGCGTAGGGATCCTGTGGCCCTGGTGCCCATGGGTCAACGCGAGTCCGTATCCCTCCGCGATCCAACGCCCTCGCCCAACTGCCCGACTCCAAAGGGCTTTCGCTTCAGCTCATCGCATGTCGTGTGTGGTCGCCCGAAGACCGCGCGGGCCATGTGGAGTTGGCGAAGGATGCGGGCTACAACCACCCAGATGAGTCGGCGGACGGCTCGCAAAGGGTTGCAGCGATGAGGGAACCTGGCATGGGGAAGGTGACGGTGGTGTGCGGTGGCGAGCGACTCAGCAGGGGCAGGGCGCGGCCGGGGTCCCTGGCAACTTGGCTCGCGCTGATGGTGTTGCTGTTGGCACCGCTTGCCGGATGCACCGCACGGGATATGGCCACCGGCGATGGGGCAACGCTCGAGTCCATGGACGACGGGTCAGGCGATGGCGGAGGCATGGGGGACGCCGAGTCACAGGATACCGAAACCGGTGAGGGCGGGATTTCGGCGGCCGTCCCAGGAGACGGCGCTTGCTGCGCGGATGGTGATTGCGTGTGTCGTGGGGGCGAACCGAGCGAAACGTTCGCTACCTCTGAGGGGCCTTTCGAGACCAGCAGCTATGCCATGGGCTTTCGTGACGGTCCCGACTTCCTCGGAGCAACGATCTACTACCCGACCGACGCTGAGCCGCCGCTGTCCGGCGTCGTGCTGTGCCCCGGGTTCACCGCCCTGCAGAACAGCATTGCGGGGTGGGGACCCTTCTTTGCGTCCCACGGTATCGTCACGATGGTGATCGATACCAACACGCCGCTGGTTCCGGTCTCCCAGCGCGACGATGCCCTGCTCGATGCCCTCGCATCCCTCAAGGCCGAGAACACTCGCATGGATAGCCCGCTGTTTGACCAGCTGAGTGCCGATCGCTTCGGGCTTGGCGGCTGGTCGATGGGGGGCGGAGGGACATGGCTCGCGACCCAGGCGCACCCTGAGCTCAAGACTGGCATGACCCTGGCCGGGCACCACGCGACGGCGGGGGGCAGCGCGACCGTTGCCAAGGGCATCGAGGTCCCGACCATTCTGTTTGCCGGCGCCATGGATACGAACATCCTTGGGGGTGGACAACAGTCGCAGCAAGCCTACGCGGAGATCCCCGAGACCACGCCGAAGATCCTGTACGAGTTCGGATCGGCCGGTCACTTCGCCTTCGGTACGCCCCTGCGCACCGGCGAGGGGGCGCTCGGCCGCTATGGCCTGGCCTTTCAGAAGGTGTTCCTGGAGGGCGACGAACGCTACCGCCAACTCATACTCGACCCCGGCCCCGACGTTTCCGACTGGATGAGCAACGTCGAGTAGGTCAGTCCGATCACTGCGCGGTGCAGGGAGGCACGAGCTCGCAGACGAAGTAGCCCAACGCCAGGCTGCGGTGGCAGACTCCGACCATACATTCATCCGAGCTCTGGCACTCATCTTGGTCGCTGGAGCAATAGAAGCTGCCAAACGGCAGTTGGCACTGGACGTCGCGACGACAACGTTGGTTGGGCCCGCAGTCACCGTCCTGGAAGCATTCTGCACGTACGCAGGAGTACCCGCCGCGCGCATTGCATGCGCAGCGCCGCCCCGATTCACAACCCATGTCCTCCTGACATTCATCCTCAGGCGTCGGTACTCCGCACCCTGAATCCACGCCAGCCTCGGCCACATGGGCGTCCCCGAACTTGTCGAAAGACTCGGAGCTGGCCCTACCTCCATCGCGCTGATGTTCGGCCTGCTCCATGCCGTCGGCAGCGCCAGCCGTGCAGGCAGCAAGCGCGCAAGCGACGAAGGCGGCGGAGGAGTATTTCATGCTGGACCAGTCGTGGCATGCGGACGGGCTAGCCCGTGGGCTCGGTCGCAGCCGGTGGGCGGCTGATGCGGGCGACTTCGGCGGGTAGGGTTCGGGAATGCTCGCCATCGTCCCCTTGTTCGTCCAGTGTGGCCAGGGAGCGTCGGACGGCGGACTCGACTTCCGGTGCGTGCTCGGCGTCGACGCAGAATACCGTGACCTCGAGACCACCCTGCTCCAGGTTGAGCAGCTCGGGCGCGCGGGCCGGCGAAGCCCAGTGGCATAGTAGCGCGCTCTGCCGGACTCGCTCCCGTAGCTCCATCTGGGACACCGCGCGCATCGGGCGGATGCGGAAGGAGTGCGCAGCCGGGCCCAGCTTACTCGACGCGCGCACGATTGCATGCCTGGACACGAGACCATAGGGTAGGAACGCTTCACCCTGGGAGGTTCGCAGCACCATGCGCCGGTACAGCAGCCGTTCTACCCGCCCGCGAGTGTCTTGAACCTGGACCTCGTCGCCCACGCGCACGACGCGCCCGGATTTGATGAACACACCGGCCAGCAGGTCCCGGATGGGTGCCCAGAGCGCCGCGGCAAACGCCGCTAGCACTGACCCGAGCAACAGCGGCATGGCGGCCGCGTACCCACCGAAGATCTCCTGCACCGCGACAAACAGATAGGTCAGGCAGACCGCCACTGCGAACACGGGGCCGGTGGCCTGCAGCAATTCCTTGCGCCGACTGGGCATCGGTGCCATGTCGACGAGCCATCCGAGCAACCTCAGGAGTCCCAGGATTAGCAGCCCCCTGGCCACGATGGTGGCCAGGTCGAAACCGGATATGTCGAGCCCCTCGGTCATGCCGCGAGCAGCCCTTGTGTTTCGAAGTGTTGGCTGATGAGCGGTTGCACGAACGGATTGATCTCCAGAAGCTCATGACGCCCGCGGATCAGCAGCCCCGCTCTCACGAGCGCATCCACATCGCTTCGCACGCTTGCTACCGGCAACCCCGCCACGCGTTCGAGGCGCGCAAGGGTCATGCGACGGTGTAGCAGCAACTCCAGCAGCAAGGCCCGCCATGGGGCTCGCAGCTCTGACAGCAGGTCGGGGTTCGGCTTGACTGGGGCGCGCAAGGTCATCACTCCGTCTCGCACGCGCTCCACGTGGCTGATCCAGGACCGCAGCGCCCCGCCTACCGAGCCACCGCCGTAGCTGAAGTGGCGCGAGAATAGCCGGGCCAGCTGCCACGACGACAGTTGCTCTTCGCGCTTGCCACGGTACTCGAACTTCATGCCGGTCGAGCCGTGGCGCAAGGTGAGAATCGACCCCAGCTCCCGCGCGGCCATCGGACCGCATTCCAGTACCGACAAGGCATGGTCAGCGATCGGTCGCAGCTGACTGATAAGACGGAACGCCTGGCGGTTGATACTCAGGATAAACAGCTGGCGATGACCATGGCGCTCGATCAGCGCCAGGATCTGGTCCAACACGGCGAACCCGTCTGCGCTGCGCTCCCACCACATCTCAAGGTCGTCGATGATAATCGCCGCATGTTCCGGCTGGGTGTCGAGCAGCTCGTCCGGCTCGCCGGAGCGGCCGAGTGCCCGTTCGAGGGCGGTATGGAACGCGGCCGGATCCGTGCTCCCGCCGCTGGGCGGTCGCACCCACACCGCCGGTCGCTGTTCCAGCGCCCTGGTGACAACGCGCTGACACAGCGCGGTCTTTCCGGAGCCCGGCTCACCGATCACCAGGACGATACCGTGCGTCCCGCTCCGGTGGCTCGCCACTGCCTTGCGAGCTCGCGCCAGCTCGCGCTCTCTTCCTACCCAGAAGCTATCGTTGAGCGCCTGGCCAAAGAACAACTGTCGGTAGTAGTAGGGCACGGCGCTGAGCACCGTGTCCTGTGGGCTGTTGTCCCGAACGAGGCTTCGCAGGCGTTCGACGACCGATGCGCTACGCCCTTCGCGGGTAGACAGTGCGCGCGCCAGAACCAGTCCGGCGCTGCCCTGGTACAAGAGTGAGACCATCGCCTGGCGGATGCTTGCCTCGGCGCGACGCAAGATCCCCTGGGCGCCTGACACGGCGATCTTCCCTTGTCGCAGGCGGCGATGCTGCCCGAGGGCGTGTCCCGCATCGCCAAGCCGCGAGGGGTTGCTTTCTTCGAGGACGCGCGCGAGCTGGGCATCGAAGCGGTCGTCCACGGCGCCGACCAGCTTGTGCAAACCGCGAATCTCGGCGCCGAGCCGCTCTAGCCCACTGGCGATGGCCGATTCCATGTGGTCGCGGCGCTGGTCTTGGCCCGTCAGGCCCAGTTCTTCGAGCTCCGACAGCTGGAAGCCCACCAGGCGTGTGACGTCGCGTGCCACGGTGACCGCGCGGTTCTCCGCTTCCGGCACGGGGTCGAGCTGCTCGTAGACGCCCGCGAGCAGTTCGCTTTCCACCAGGAACTGGCCTAGAGAACGCAGCGATAGCTCCGTCGTCTCCGCCGCTACCGCGTGGCCTCCCTCCAGGCTGTCCACGGTCGGGTCTGTGAGCATCTGTACGCTTTCGGGTAGGTCTGCGATGGCCGGCTCGACCTCGGTACGCAGCGCCGCCAGTGTTTCCTTTGGGTCGAAGCGGTCATCCATGCGACTTGCGGGTCGGGGAGCGGAAAGCGACGCTCCAGGCGTCTCGAGCGTCGAGCCAAGTTCCGATAGTGCCTTGCCCACATCCTCGCAGACCCGCAGCGCCCCGTTGCGGAGCTGCAGCGTGAGGGCCTCTTTTTGGCGCTGCACGATCGCGGTCAGTCGGTGATGGAACGAAGACACGGTCAGCCCCAGCTTGGCGCGTTCGTGTAGCTTCCTTTGAACCTCGCCGAACTCCTTGGGGAGCCGACCGAGCTGGTTGCGCAGGGTGTCGCGCCTTCGGGGAACCCTACGCTCCTTGCGAACGTGGCGGGCTACGTCCAGCCGGTCCAGATCGTCGCAGAGCTGCTGCAGCACATCGTGTCCCCGGGCGATCAGCTCCCGCCGCTGTTCGAGCACGCGGCCTTTGGTGCGCTCGATCAGCTCATCCAGGGGGGCGAGGGCGCTTTGCTTGAGGTCGGCCAGCGCTGCCTCGCTTACTTCCTCATCGGCCGTCTTGCCGATGATGGCGGTGATGCCCGCTCGCGAGCCGCTCAGGGTCGTTCCGAGGTGCACGGCCAGTTGATGGCTCTCGATGACCAGCTGAGAGGCGGTGGGCTCCAGGATCTCGCGCACCGCTCGGTCGAAGCAGTGGCGTCGGAGCGCGGTCCACGGCACCCAGCAGCGGGGATTCTTGCGACCAAGAAAGGAGCGGATGCGCTGTCGGCGCTTGAAGCGCCGCAGGTGTGGCGGGTCCTCGGGGTCGGGCCGAAACTCTTGTCGCTCGCGCTCGACTCGCAGTTTCTCGGGCTGGCCTCCCACAAGTCGCTCTTCGTCGAGGAAGGCCTCGATGTGGCCCTCTAGGGTGGCTTGCTGGTCGACCAGACCCTCGCGCAGGTGCGCATCGATGATTTCGTGCGCGTCCATGACGAACGAGCTCTGGAAGCGATTGAGAAGCTGGCGGCGTCGGCGTGCGTTGGCGCCGACCAGACTCTTTTCGAGTGGCGCGAAGTGGCGCTCGAGCGTGCGGCGCAGCCGGCGAACCAGTTCGACACTCTGGCTGTGCACGCGCGCAACGCAATGCTCGTCAAGGGCTGCGAGGAGCTGCTCGTAGTGCCCGGCGAGCTCCGAGGCTGCCTCGGCAAGTGCCGTCGGGGAAGGCAGGCGCAGCTCGGGGAGTGCGAAGGCGTCCTCGTCGCCGGCGGGGCCGGGCAGAAGCGATTCAGTCGCACTCCGCCCCGTGGACAGCACCTCCTCGAAGCTCGACGACGCCCGCACAAACAGCACCTCTGCGAGCTCGGGCAGGATGCGTGCCGCCCGGGTCAGGAAGTGGGTGTCGGCCTCGCTTGGCTGGTCCGGCAGCGGTACCAGGACCAGGTTGGCGTCCGCAGACTCGGACCGGACCCAGTCTTCGTAGCCCTTGACCTGCAGAGTGTTGTTGATGACCTTGATGTCCGCCTCCACGCGCGTGGTCTTCAAATAGCGCCGTACCCGCGCGCGCAGGATGTCGTTGTTGCTGGCGTTGTCGCTCAGCAGCAGGATGCGAATCGAAGTGTGCTCCCATGCCTGTGAGCTCGTGACGAAGCGTGCAAGCGACAGTGACAGGGGGATGTTGCCCCCATGGTCGCGCCACCAGATGTCGATGCGGCGCTGGGCGCCGGGACTATCGGGTTCGTCCGCTCGTCCACCCTGCGCCCAGACGAGCTCGTTGAAGTCGATGTGGGATAGGTCCGACAGCAGCGCTGCCAGCTGTCCTGGGCGGCTTTCGTATTCGCTCCAGCGGAGCAGCACGGTGTTGGGCTCGACACCCGCGAAGCCATGGTGATTGCAGAAGTCCACGATCGTGGCGTCTGGGTCGGGTCCGCAGGGTAGGTCGCGGTAGAACACACCGTGGGTTCGCGCGTCTCCCGGAGCGCCTGGTGGTGCGCCCGAGGCCGAGGACCCTGGGTTCATGGACACCTGGGGCAGGGCGCGCGCCGAAGGTCGTGCGGAGGGTTGTCCGGTTGGTCGGGTTGGGGGCCGTGGCGACAGGTGCACGTGGGTGACGATCCCGCTGCTGGTTGCCAGTGCGAGGGCCAGCTCACTGTGCGTTCCTGTTTCCTGTGTGGCGTCGCGCTGGGTGCTGAAGGCCAACACGTTGGGCTTCCAGTGTCGCTCCTGTCGAGGCCCCGATGCCAGCCGGTGCAGGCCAGCGCGCACCAGCGCGTCCCATATGCCCTCCCAGGTGTCGCCGGATTCGAGCCGGAGCTGGCGCCGCGACAGATGCAGAAACAGCAGCGCCATCAGTGCCATGGAACCGATCATGGCGGGCAAGTCGAGCTGAATCATCACGACCAGGCAGGTGATGGCCCCGACGATGCTGATCGAGCGCGGTATCCGAAACTCCGGGCGGAAGTCCGGGCTGGCCCAGCTCTCCAGCGCGCAGCTGAGATTCAGGACGCAGTAGGTGGTCAGGAACACCATCGACACGATGCGAGCGATGGCGTCGAGCTCACCAATCAGGATCCCGGCTTCCCCGATCACGAAAGCCAGCGCCAGGGCGTTGCGTGGCTCGTGGGTGGGCCCGTAGCCTCGCGCGAACACCCTGGGTGTGATGCCATCCCCTGATACCGCTTGCAGGATGCGTGGCGAGCCCAGAATCGAGCCCAGGGCCGAGGAGATGGTTGCGCCCCAGATGCCAGCGACCACCAGCGGGCCCGACCAAGCCACGTTGATCAGCAGCTCCGGGTCCGAGACCAGGCGATCGGCCGGCACGCGATAGGCCAGGAAGACCGAAAGACCGATATAAACGATCATGCCGGTCACGATTGCCAGCATGGTCCCGCCGGGGATCGAGCGTTTGGGCGAACGCAGGTCCCCGGACATGTTGACGCCGGCTGTGAAGCCCGTGACCGCTGGAAAGAAGATCGCGAACACCGCTGGCAGTGGTTCGGCACTGGCGCTCGCTTGCAGGTGCGGTGAGGTGCTGGTTTCGGCGCCACTTCCGACAATGATCGAGACCAAAGACAGTCCGATCAGCGTCAGGATCAGGTACTGGGTCTTGATCGCCAGCGCGGTACTGATGAAGGTAACGATGGTCAGCGCAATCAGCACGGCTGTGCCGCAGATCCGGATGTTGTCCACGGTCGCGCCCAGCTTGAAGTAGGTCAGCAAGCTCTCCGAGAACCCGATGATGTAGAGGCTAATGCTGAACGCGAGACCCACAAAAAGGGCTAGCCCCAGGGTGCCACCGATCGGCAGGCCGAGGCTGCGCGAGATGATGTAGTAAGGGCCTCCGGCGCCCACGGCCTTGTCCGTGGCGATCGACGAAATGCTGAGGCCCGTGCTGATCGAGATGACATGGGCGACCAGAATGATCCCCAGTGCCTGGTACAGGCCTGCGCTGCCCACCACCCACGGTAGGCGCAGATACATGATGACGCCGAGGATCGTGAGCAGCGACGGTGTGTAGACGCCGCCAAAGGTTCCGAACTTTTTGTCAGCGCTCATGGCGACTCGCGGGTCCCCGCCACCCGCAGTCGATCATACGAACCCCAACCGTTCCCGTCACGGTGGCCACCCCAACGACAGATCCCCACCTGCGGCTACCTAGC
>JAPPOR010000453.1 GCA_028817905.1 Myxococcales bacterium | reverse complement strand
GACCTGGCGGAAAATCAGCGCGCGCCCGAACTCAACGCCGAGGCCTTCGTCGCACGTGACGTCGGAGCCGGGCTCGACCGACTCAGGCCGACCGAGTTCGGGGCCGGGCTGCGTTTCGAGATGCCGCTGTTGCTGCGCAGCGCGCGTGGCAAACTCGCCGCAGCGCGTGCCGACGCCAAGCTGCTACAAGCACGGGAACGTGGCCTGCGCGACCGCGTCGTGACCGAGGTGCGAGCGGCGCGTCTGGATCTGCGAATCGCAGCGCAGCAGGTAGATCTGGCCCGGCAACAAGTGGGAGCCGCCCGAGCTCTCGCAGACGCCGAGCGCGAGCGGCTCGCACAGGGTGCGAGCGACCTGGTGGTCGTCAACCTTCGGGAGCTAGCAGTCGCAGATGCTGCGCGCTTGCTGGTCGAGGCCCGCGCTGCGCACCACAAGGCCCACGTGGACTACCTGGCAGTCATCGGCACCGGACTGCGCACCGGCCCAGGCGGACGGCCAGGACGATGAACCGGAGGGGAATGGTACCCACCGGCAGCATCCCCCACAAGCGGCGGGTGCGGCTGAGGCCCCTCAGCCCGGTCCCTCAGCAGGGGTGGCTTCCAGCCTTACCTCCTCCGCGGGAGCTGTGTGCGCACCCTGTTGGGTCTCCTTGGCGGCGGAACGCGCTGCCAGCTCGGCGCGGATTCGCGCGTGGCGCTCCCGATCGATCCGGTATCGTCCATAGAGCACCATGGCCGCCAGGCCGAACGCCCCAGCCAGCGGGCCGTCGACGATCCCGAGCCCGATCAGGACGCTTTCCGGGATCTCGCCGACCTTCGCCTTCGGTTGAAAGCCGATGAGATCGATCGCGAAGCCGGCCAACAGGTGACCGCCCCCCTGGGTGACCTTGCCGAAGAAGGAGCGGGCGGAATAGAACATGCCCTCCTGGCGCCGTCCCACATCGAGTTCGTGCTCGTCGGCGACATCCCCGAGGGCCGACATCACGCTCATGACAAACGAAGAAAAGCCCAGGTAGAAAAGGAAGCGCTCGAGCAAGAGAATCCGGTAGATCAAGGGATCGCTGTTGTCGGGGAGCACGCCAAGCAGGCGTAGCGTGATGGGTCCCGACGCCGCGACGACTGTTAGCGCGATGCCCCCCAGCATCACGGCGCGCTTGGAGAAGCGAACGTGCAAGCGCGGCGCAAGTACGAACATGATGAAGAACGCCGGGATCACGGCCAGCGAGATGCGGCCGATCTTGGCCGTCGGGACCTCCCAGAAGAAACGCAGCAGATAGGTGGACAGGGTCTCTCGCGTCCCGATGAAGGGACCGATCATGAGCAGACCGAGCAACAGCATTTGGTAGTTCTTGTTTCTCAGACAGGCCTTCGCGTCCCGCACGAACTCCCCAACGTCGAAGTTCGGAAGGTCGGGCACAGCACTCAGCGCGGCTCCCCTGCGAACCGTGCTAACCGCCGAAATCAGGATCACGACCGCCGCGAAGATACCGAATCCGATCCCTAACGTGGCGTAGGCCCCGGGCTCGGCAACGTGGTCTTTGCCTCGGCCGAGGTAGGCGAACCCGAGCACCGTCGCCGAGACACCGCCCACCATCCCGAAGATAGAATTGTACGCCATTAGGACGGAACGTTCCCGATAGTCGGTCGTGAGCTCAGCACCAAGCGCCAGGTGCGGCACGTGATAGAAGGTCTGGAACGTACGCAATAAAACCGTCAGGATCGTGAGCCAGAGGAACAGGGCAACCTGTGAGCCGTGCAGGAACCCGGGAGGCGCGTAGATCAGGAAGAAGCACAGTCCATAGGGAACCGCGGAGAGGTAGAGAAACGGGTGCCGGCGACCCAAGCGCGAGCGCCATCGGTCGGATACCGCTCCCACCAGCGGGTCCGACACGGCGTCGAACACCAGCGCGATGAAGACCGCCAACCCGCACAGCTTGCCCGACAGGCCCAGGACGTTGTTGTAGAAGATGAGATTGAAGACGTTGAACGCAATGTTAAGGCTGGCTTCGGCCGATGCCCCGACGCCGTAGCCCAGCTTCGTTCCGATGTTCAGCTTCTTTTTCAACCTAGCCTCCTGACCTGTCCAGTGCCAGCGACGCTGCCACCCCTCCTGGCTGGAGGTATCATGCATTGTTTGCCAGGCCTATTGCGGACCGATCTCATCCACGCCGCATCGAAATCGCACAGGGACTTGGCATCCAGGTCGCTCGTGTGACCCACCATCCCAGCCACCACTTGTGAGCCGTCCCAGACCGGGGATGCACGTAGGCATAGTCGGTGAACCCGGTTTTGAGGTAAGCACGCTCGATGAGCCGAGCACAGGGCAGCTTCCTTCCGACCCGTCCCTTGCCCGTCGAGCTCTGAACCGATGGGCTCTACGGCACGGGAAGCAGTGCAGGGCGAGCGAGCGCCCCGAATGGTCTACTGGGCAGGCACGGCCCTGCTGGTGTACGCCGTGATGGCAGTGGTGATGACCTGGCCGGTCGCGCTGCACCTCAGCGATCGTTTCGCCGGTGGCGGCGTGGACCTCAAGGTGTCCCTTTGGGACATGTGGTGGGTCGAGCGTGTCGCACTGGATGGCGAGGCACCGCTCCACACCCGGCATCTGTTCTACCCCGAAGGGGTCAGCTTGGCACACCACAGCATCAGCTGGCGAGCGGGCCTATTCGCCCTACCCCTGCGCGCCGCGTTCGGACCGATCACCGGCTACAACCTGTTCTTCCTCGGCGAGACGGTCGCGTGTTGCTTCGCGACGTTCCTGCTCGCCCTGCGCCTCGGGGGACGGCCCGACGCGGCGATCGTCTCCGGCGCTGTGCTCGGCTTCTTTCCCTATCGCATGGCCCAGGCTGCCTCGCACGCGAACCTGGGTAGCCTGTCGATGATCCCACTTTCACTGCTGTGTGTGGAGGCCGCGCTGCAGACCCGCAAGCCCGCCTGGATCATCGCAGGCGGCGCGTGTACGGCACTGGTGCTGCTAACGGGCGCCCACCTCTTCATCATGACGACCGGCCTACTCGTCGCGCTGTGCTTGGTCCGGGTGGTCCAACAGCTGCAAGCCGGCCAAGCGCCGCGCCAGGTCTGGGTCACGGTCGCCGCGGTCGCAGCGGCGTGTGCGGTGCTGTGCGGGCCGTTGCTGCTTCAGTTTGTTGGGCCGGGGGCACCCGATATGGAGCGGGCCCTCAGCGTGAAGCACAGCCGCCACCCCGGCGACCTGGCGGGCTTTGTGACACCCTGGCCACGGCACCTGCTGTTCGGCGGCGCAGTCGCCAAGCTCGACCTACGTCCAGGTAAGTGGGGCCACTATCTCGGAATCGGCGCGCTAGGACTGCTTGCGGCGTCCACGTTCGCGAAGGAGCGGCGCCGCGAGCTGTCGCCCTACGCGCTAGGCACGGTGGCCTTCCTGCTTCTGTCCCTGGGGCCGCACCTGCACATCGCCGGGCATCGATGGGAGTGGCCCATGCCCTACGACCTGATCGGATGGGCTCGTCCGGTCCAGGCCCTGCGATCCCCGGATCGATTCGGTTTGCTGGTTGGCATCTGTCTCGCCCTGGGAGCGGGCTGGGGCTACGCCCGGCTAGTGCGAACATCGTCGGTGCGCGGGCGCTCGCTTTCGCTGTTGCTCTGTCTGCTCGTGCTGGGCGCGGACTATTGGCCGGTGCCCTACCGCACCTTCAAGGGGCGCCTGGGCGCCGCCCACCGGGCGCTTCTGCAAGAATCCGTGACAGGAGCGGTCATCGAGCTGCCGATGCACCGCCAAGCGTCCAAGGAGGCCATGTTCGCCCAGACCCGGCACGGCCGCCCACTGGTAAGCGGCATGGTCGCCCGACTTCCCGCGGAGGCGCGCCGGTACATCCGGCGCTCAGCGTTGCTTCGCGCGCTCGCCAAGCGACGACCGAAACGATACCGCTGCCGTCGGTTCGACCTCCCCGGCCAGTGGGCCAAACTGGAGCGCGAAGGCTTCAGCCACGTTGTCTTTCACCCCCTGCGATATCGGGCGCGGGAGCGCGAGCACGTGCGCAGCTACCTGCGCGCTGCGCCGGTCGTGGTATCCAAGGATCAGCTACTGTTCCGGCTCACCGACCTGGCGGCTCTACCATCGCACTGCGGCACGCGCTCCAAAGACCCCTAGCTAAGCTAGCCCGCATCGGTGGAGCGCAGGCTTTGTCAAGGATTTGCGCTCGTCGAGCGACCTGCGCGATGCTGCGACGAACCCAGTTGGGTTGCATGAGGAGGCCTCCGTGAGTGCACCGCGTTCGATCCTGGCAGTCGTTTCATTGGTGGCGAGTGTCGCCCATTCCGTGCCGGCGGCGGCAGAGGGCACCGAAGGCAAGGTGCAGCTCGGGCTGAATGTGCCGATCTTCGCCTACACGACGGGCACGGCCGAGACTCCCGCCCTCGGCGGCATCAACGTCGAGCAGGACGTCAGCCGAACTTCATGGGGCATCGCGATGGACCCCCTGCTGGAAATTGGCTACGGCGTCTCGGACATGTTTGTCGTGGGTGGCGTCGCCCAGATCGGCGGCCAAAGCGTGACCGTCGGCGATGCCGACGACGCCGATATCAGCGCGACGAGCATCTTCCTTGCCCCCAAACTCGACGTGATGTTCAGTGCCGATGCCACCGTGCGACCCTTCCTCAGTGGGGCACTCGGCCTGGTCTCCAGCTCAATGAGCACCGGCGCAACCGAAACCTCCGCGCTCGGGGTCGGGTTGTTCGCGCGCGCCGGACTGCGCTGGTTCGCCGCGCCAGCAGCCAGCCTGGACGCCTCGCTGGGGTTTCTATGGCAGACCGCCTCCGGGGACACCGGGACCGACGCGCTCAAGACGGATATCAGCGTGTCGGGCATCAGCATCCTTGGGACGGTCGGCATCTCCGCCTGGCTCTGAGCCACAGCCTGCGGCCAGCCGGGGGGTATTTCGCGTTGACGGGCTGCCCGTGGCACCCTATATGAGCCACGGGTCGGCAGGTGCCGACTCGCCAGGGCGGGGGTATCCGTCCTGGACAGTCCGCGGGGCGGGGGTATCCGTCACGCACCCACAGGAGAAGAACCATGCTTCAAGTACGCCTCCCGGACGGGAGCGAGCGCTCGCTGGACGAGGGCGCCACGGCACGCGACCTGGCAGCGTCGATCGGACCTGGCTTGGCCAAGGCCGCCGTGGCCGCCAGGGTGAACGGCCAAGTCGTCGACCTTTCCCGGGAGCTTCCGGATAGAGCCGAGGTCGCCCTGCTCACCAAACGCGACCCCGAGGCCCTGGAGGTCTTGCGCCACTCGGCCGCGCACATGATGGCGGACGCCATCCTGCGGCTGTTTCCGGCGGCCCAGCTGACGATCGGCCCTGTGGTCGAAGATGGCTTCTACTACGACATCTACCTGCCTGAGGGAAAGATCACCCCGGACGACTTTCCAACGATCGAGGGCGAGATGGCCAAGATCGCCAAGGCGAGTCATCGCTTTGACCGGTGCGAGAGCGGCTACGACGAGGCCAATGAGCACTACGCCCGCTACCGGGCGATCGATGGCGGAAACAACCCCTTCAAGCAGGAGCTCGTCGGCGACATCAAGGAACGCGGCGATCAATTGTCGTTCTACAGGCACGGCGATTTCGTCGATCTATGCCGCGGGCCACACGTTCCCGACACCGGCTGGCTCAAGCACGTCAAGCTCACCAAGGTAGCGGGCGCCTATTGGCGCGCGGACGCGTCACGAGAGCAGCTAACGCGCGTCTACGGGACGGCGTTCTTCGACAAGAAGGACCTCAAGGAATACTTGCACCTGATCGAGGAGGCCAAGAAGCGCGACCACCGCGTACTGGGCGAGAAGCTCGACCTCTTCAGCTTCCACGAGGACGCGCCTGGCTTCCCGTTCTTTCATCCGCGTGGGGCGCTGCTGTTCAACCTCTTGACGGACTACATGCGCAAGCTGCTGAGGCGTCGCGGCTACGTCGAGGTGAAGACACCGTTGGTCCTGTCAGAGGAGCTCTGGCACACGTCGGGCCACTACGACAACTACATGGAAAACATGTTCTTCACGAAGCTCAAGCTCCGTGACGAAGAGGATGCGTCCAAGGTCCACGACAACGTCGAAGAGGACCGGCCGATGGCCGTCAAACCCATGAACTGTCCGGGGCACCTGATGGTGTATCGGACTCGGCTGCACTCCCACAACGAGTTCCCCCTGCGAATCGCCGAGATGGGCCTGGTCCACCGCCGCGAACTGTCGGGAGTGCGCCACGGCCTGTTCCGGGTGCAGGCATTCACCCAAGACGACGCCCATCACTTCTGCACGCCCGACCAGATCGGGGGCGAAGTCGTCATGCTGATCGACTTCTTCAAGGAGGTGTACACCGCCTTCGGTCTCGGGGACGTTCACATCGAACTTTCGACGCGGCCGGACAAGAGCATCGGCAGCGATGACATGTGGGACAAGGCCGAAGCGGCCCTAAAAGGGGCGCTTGAGCAGGAGGGCATCGCCTATCAGCTCAACCCCGGCGACGGTGCCTTCTACGGGCCCAAGATCGACTTTCACATTCGCGACGTACTCAAACGCTCCTGGCAGTGCGGCACGATCCAGCTCGACTTCTCCATGCCAGAGCGCTTCGGGCTGAGCTACATCGGCGCCGATGGCCAGAAGCACACGCCGGTGATGCTCCACCGGGCGTGCTACGGAAGCATCGAGCGCTTTCTGGGCATCGTGATCGAAAACTACGCCGGTGCCTTCCCGCTGTGGCTGGCACCGACCCAGGTGTGGCTCATCCCGGTCAGCGAAAAGTTCACGGCCTATGCCAAGCAGATCAACGAACGGCTGCTGGACCGGGGACTGCGCAGCGAAGTCAACCTGCGGGACGACCGCGTGGGCTACAAAATCCGCGAAGCCAGCCTGCAGAAGATCCCCTACGCGCTGATCGTGGGCGAACGGGAGCAGGACGCCGGAACGATCAACGTGCGTTCCCGCGACCGCGGTGAGCTCGGAGAGATGGACGTCGATGCATTCTTCGACCAGCTCGAGGAGTACGAGAAGTGAGCGATAAGCAACCCTTCGCGCCCGTCGACCAGAACCTGTCCCTCTCCGAGGTGGACAACCGCTGGCTTCCCTACTGGCAGGACAACGAAATCTTCAAGAAGAGCGTCGATGCACGCGCGGGCCAGCAACCCTTCGTCTGGTACGAGGGGCCGCCCACCGCCAACGGGATGCCCCACCCCGGTCACGTGCTCACACGCGTGATGAAGGACGTGTTCCTACGCTACCGAACCATGTGCGGGTACCACGTGCCACGCCACGGAGGCTGGGACACTCACGGGCTGCCAGTAGAGGTCGAGGTTGAAAAGGACCTCGGAATCAGTGGACGCGCCGCCATCGAGGCCTACGGGGTCGAACCCTTTACCCGCAAGTGCATCGACTCGGTATTTCGCTATATCGAGGAGTGGAAGCGCATGGATAGCCGCCTCGGCTTCTGGTGCGACCTGGACAAGGCCTACGTCACGTTCCACGACGACTACGTACAGAGCGTGTGGTGGGCGCTTTCTCAGTTGTTCAAAGACGGGTTGCTCTACCAGGGCTACAAGGTGGTCTGGTGGTGGCCCGGCGGCGGCACCGCCCTGTCGGCCGGCGAGGTGGGTCAGGGCTACAAGACGATCGACGATCCGTCGGTCATCGTGCGCTTTCCACTACGGGACCAGGAAAGGACCTCGTTCCTCGCCTGGACGACCACCCCCTGGACCCTCCCGAGCAACATCGCCCTGGCCGTCCACCCCAACCAGGACTACTGCAAGGCCAGGCTCGAGACCGGCGAGCACCTGATCCTGGCGAGAGCCCTTGCCGACAAGGTTCTCAAGGACCATCCACACGCAATCGTCGAGGAGATGCCCGGCAGCGCCCTTGCCGGCATGGAATACGAACCGCCCTTCCGGTACGCGGAGCCCACAGGCGGACCCGCGTACCGGGTCATCACAGCGGACTTCGTGACCATGGACACGGGGGCTGGACTCGTACACATCGCACCCGCATTCGGTGAAGACGACTTCCGCGTGGCCCAGGATGCTGGGCTCGGCTTCCTGCAATTGGTCGAGCCCGACGGCACGTTCTCGGAGGAGGTCACGGACTTCGCGGGCCGCTTCTGCAAAGACGCGGACCGCGACATCATCCGCAACCTGCGCGCGCGCGACCTGCTCTTTCACGAGGAGGTCTACCGACACGAGTATCCGTTCTCGTGGCGCCGGGACACCGATCCGTTGATCCAGTACGCGCGCAAGAGCTGGTTCATCCGCACGACACGAGAGATCGACCGCGTAATCGCCAACAACCAACAGGTGCACTGGGAGCCCGAGCACATCAAGGAAGGCCGCTTCGGGTCATTCTTGCGCAGCAATGTGGACTGGGCGCTGTCGCGCGAGCGGTTTTGGGGCACGCCGCTACCCATCTGGATCAACGACCAGACCGGCGCGTTGGACGTGATCGCGTCGGTGGATGAGATCCTCGAGCGAAACCCCAAGGCCTTCCAGCACTTCGAGGCGGCCAAGCACGACGACCCAACCTTGCAGGACCACCTGCGCCTGCACAAGCCGTGGATCGACGAGGTCACCTGGGAAAAGCCCGGCGAACCAGGCGTCTATCGCAGGGTCCCGGAGGTGATCGACTGCTGGTTCGATTCGGGGTGCATGCCGTTTGCACAGTGGGGTTACCCGCACAAGAATCGGGACAAGTTCGAGCAACGCTTCCCCGCCGACTTCATCACCGAAGCGGTCGACCAGACGCGCGGCTGGTTCTATTCCCTCATCACGATCAGCACCCTGCTGTTCAAAGACAAGGCCCTTCCCCACCCGTACAAGAACTGCTTCGTGATGGGCCTGATCGGCGACGAGAAGGGCCAGAAGCTCAGCAAGTCCAAGAAGAACTACACGGACCCGCTCGTGATGATCGCCGAGCACGGCGCCGATGCGCTGCGCTGGGCCCTCTGTTCCAGCACAGCACCCGGGAAACCGACGCGCTTGTTTGCCGGCGTGGCCGTGGATGCCCTGCGCGACTTCATTCTGAAGATCTGGAACGTCTACAGCTTCTTCGTCACCTACGCGAACATCGACGGCTGGACGCCGGGCACGCCACGCCCTGCCCTGTCCGAACGCCCCGAACTGGATCGCTGGATGATGGCAGAGCTGGATGCCGCGGTACGCGTCACGCGCGAAAACCTGGACGGCTACCGAAGCCACCTTGCGGCGCGTTCCCTCGAAGGCGTCGTCGACGCCCTTTCCAACTGGTACGTGCGCCGCAGTCGCGCCCGCTTCTGGTCCAAGGGCGACAGTCAGGACAAGGCAGCGGCCTTCGCCACGCTGTACGAGTCGCTGGTCGAGTTGACCAGGCTGATCGCGCCGTTCACACCCTTCGTGGCAGAGGAGCTGTACGAAAACCTCGTGCGCAGACAGGAGGCGGGGTCCCCGCCGTCGGTCCACATGGCGGACTATCCCGCACCGGAACCCACGCGCGTCGACGAGCGCTTGCTGCAAGATGTCGAACACACCCGCACCGTCGTGACGCTGGGACAACGCGTTCGGGCCGAGCGCAAGCTCAAGGTACGTCAGCCACTGGCCGAAGCGATCGTGGTGGTGGCCGATGATGCCGAGCGGGCGGGCATCGAACGCTTCGCCGATGACATCCGCGAGGAGCTCAACGTGGTGAAGCTCTCCTTCACCCAGGAACCCGCCAAGTTCGTCGAGTTCCAACTGCTACCCAACTTCAAGGCACTCGGGCCGAAACTCGGAAAGCGCATGAAGGCCTGCAAGGCCGCCCTGGCCACCGCGGACGGTAGCAGACTACAAGCCGAGCTGGAGCGCGCCGGCAAGATCACCATCGACCTGGAGGGCGGGGCCGTGGACCTCGGCCCAGACGACGTCCAGATTCGACTGCAGGCCAAAGAGGACTACGCCGCCGCAGCCGCCTACGGTCGCGTCGTCGTGCTGGACACGAAGGTTACGGAGCCACTCCAGCGAGCCGGCACCGCACGCGAAACCATCAACCGCATCCAGCGCGCCCGCAAGACGATGGATCTAGCCTACGAGGCCCGCATCCGGATCGCCTACCGCGCCGGCGAGCCCCTGGCCGCGATCATCGCCGAGCACGCCGACAGGATCGCCGAAGAAACCCTCGCGCTGGAACTGGCGCCCGCCGACCCCGAACGCGATCCCCCCGGCGAGCGCCAGGAGACCGAGGTGGACGGTCACACCCTGCTCTTCTGGATGCAGACCGCCTAGCCCGCATCCATCACCAAGGCACGTGATGATCGTGCAAGTGATCGGCTTCG
>JAPPOR010000194.1 GCA_028817905.1 Myxococcales bacterium | reverse complement strand
GGGTCAGGGCGTTGATCGCAACTCGTGCCCCAGCCTGGGACAGAACCTCAGCGATTCCACTCCCGATCCCACGGCCGGCGCCGGTTACGAGAACTACCTTGTCCGAGACGTCGTATTCGGGAGCGAGCATGGGCCTGCATACCAAACTCGCTAGCTTGGATCACTCACGAACTCCGTTTTCGCCTTGCTTGTGCTTCGACTTCACACGGCTTTCGCCGCCTTAGAGAAGATGAGGGAGTATTCCCGTCGGTCGCGAAAAGCCGTGTGAAGCCGAATCCCTGCGCGATCCGACGCCGAAGCTATGAATGATCTGGGCTAGGTCGTGCCAATGCCCGCTTGCTCTCACCCTGGTGCGTTCCAGCCGTCTGTGATTCACGGGGCGGAACTTCGGAGGCTTGTGTAAGCAACTGGGCCCGGGGTGCGGCCGATAGGACTGCATCGCGCCGTGGGAAGGCCAGCGTGCGCATGGACCTGGAGCAAGCATGAAGCCGGAACGAAAGGTGGTCTGGGAGCGCGGGGTACTGATGCTGCCCCAGCATTTGCAGCAAATGGAGCGCTATCAGGAGTCACTGGTCGCTTCGCGCGTGGAGGCTCTGCAGCCGAACGCTTGGGGCGTTTTGGAGATGCGGTTCGACGAGCGGGCCTTGGCCGAGCAGAAGGTAGTCAAGCTGGACCGGTTCTTGGGTGTCCTGACCGACGGTACCCCGGTCTCCGTGGAAGCTCCGTTGGTGCTCGAAGCCCCCGACCCGCCCGCGCATGGTGCGATCGGGATCTATTTGGCGTTGCCCTATGAAGAGCCCAAGGTTAACAACTATGCCGCCGGGGAGGGCGTTTTCCTGCGCCGCTATGCCATCGATGCCACCGAAATTCACGATAGTGCCGCTGACACGCCCCGCGGCGACTCGCTGCGGCTGGCGTCGCCCCACACCCGCCTGATACCCGAGGGCTCTCCCCAGCTCGACCGCTGCGCCCGCGTCAAAATCGCCGAGGTGCGGCAGGGGCACGCGGGGCCGGTCTTTGACCCGACGTATATTCCGCCTTGCCTGCGGGTGAGCGCGTCTCCCTTCCTCGCAAGGCGGATCGTCGAGTTGCGCAAGAAGGCGGAATATCGGCTGGGCGTGCTGCATGCACGGCGCCGGTTCTCCCCGGACGGCACCGTCGAGTGGAACGCCTTCGACGTGACGAAGTACCTACACCTGAGCGCCATCAACGCTCTGCTCCCGGCGCTCCACTATATGGAACGGTCCGCCGATCTATCCCCCTTGCAGGTGTTTCTGCTGCTTACACAGGGCGTCGGTCAGCTTGCCGCGTCGTCGACGGAGGTCGACATGCGAGAGCCCTTCGACTTTGACTTCCTGCGGCTGCGCGAGACGTTCGAGCGGGTACTTGACAGCGCTGTGCGGCTGTTGGCCGACATGGGCGGGCGTAGCTACGTCCAGGTCGAGCTCCAGTATCGACAGGACCTCTTCGTCGCAGCTCTGGAGGAGCCCCGCCTGCCGGGCCTGTCGCGCTACATCTTGGCCGTCAAGTCAGAGGAGCCGGCAGACGAGGTGATCCACGATGTGGTGGCAAGCGCGAAGGTATCCTCACCGGAGGTGGTTCGCACGGTGCTGATGCCAAACCTTCCGGGCACCCCGATCGCTGCGATCGGCCACCACGAGCAGGACGCTTGTAGGAAGCTACCGGTCCAGATCGAGCGACAACCCGGCTGGCTGTACTTCAACATCCCCGCGGCCGGTGCCGATGGCGCGCGGTGGTGGGATGCGGTCTGGGCGGCCCGGCAGATCGGCATCTGGCTGCCGGCCAAGTACGAGTCTGCCAAGGTGCAGCTACTCGGCGTGCTCGACACGACTAGTGATTAGCTGGACTCCGCTCATCGCGGCCCGGAGCACCGCAGGCGCGACTTAGAATCCTTGATACAACGCCAACAAAGAATGGTGATCTCCCCAAACTTGACTCAACTGTAAACGGGATCGCCCGTCAAGGATTCTAGCCAGTAGAACTGCACGGTCCGCAGCCAGGCCGGTCGTCGTCACGCTGCCAGCAGCTCGCTCCGTCCTTTCGCCA